>JASFFF010000265.1:0-5670 GCA_050124445.1 Desulfosarcina sp. | reverse complement strand
TGCTTCAATGAATCGAAATTTCGACCACAGTTCCTGCGGGCCTTGGGGAAAAAGCCTTCCAAGTGTTCACGCATCTGACGGATGACTTCCTTTTCATTCACGTTTGGAGCCTAATTGCTCAGGATTTGAAATTAATTTTAGCTTTTGGTAGGGTTGGTAAAATATTCCCAATAAAATTACAAGTGCGCTCGTTAAACTGTCAACATTAGTTAGGCGGGCCTACCGAGCTAAAAGCATATGGCGCTGACAAAAAAAAATATCGCCGAGCAAGTACAGAAGCAGCTTGGCTTTCAGAAAAAAAATCTGTTGAACTCACTGAGACCCTGCTGGAGATCATCAAATCCACACTGAAATCCGGTGAGGATGTGCTTGTCAGTGGCGAAATCTGAGCTGTGATCAAAATATAGCTGATTCTAAATGTTTGATATATACATTTTCCCTGGCTGATGTGACCGTGGTAAATGTGTGCGTGGGGGGATATAGTACGCTTGTTTTATATCAAATAAAAACAATTAGTTAAAGATAGAAGCGGTGATATCAAGGCATTGCAGCAATTAAATGCCACGAAATTTTATTATTTGGATTTTTGATACGATGGTCGATGATAGAGAGTGTCCGCCTTTTATCGTAAAAATACGATGATTCAAGATAGATGGTAGAATAAAGTGATAAAGATTTCTAAGGATATTCCATCATTTAAGAGTATTTAATGAGGTCTGGTTTTTTTCAATGGGGATAACGTTTCTATGAGCTTGAGGAGAAAAACGCGTAACATTACGCTGATAGTATGTGTGGTGGCTTTACTGACCATCGTATGGAATGGTTACACGCAAGCCGAGGAACTTTTAAACAAAGCAGAGAAGAATGAAACGATTTCAAATGAGGATTTTCAAAATTGGTTGCAAGCGCTTCGGAATGAGGCGCGTGCGGCCGGTATTTCTGATACGACCCTGGATGCTGCCCTAAGCGATATCAAATTAGCGGCTCGTGTTATCGAACGCGACCGCAGTCAATTTGAGTTCACCCGAACCTTTTTGACCTACCTAAACAGGTGTGTCACCGATGAACGAATAAAACGCGGTCGTAAACTGCTGGCGGAACATCGAATCCTGTTGGATAAAGTCTATGCCCAGTTTCACGTGCCACCGCGCTATATCGTTGCCTTATGGGGCGTGGAGACGGACTTTGGCAATAATATAGGTAGTTTCTCTGTAATCGATGCATTGGTGAACCTGGCCTACGACCGGAGACGTTCCTCCTTTTTTCGTTCGCAACTTATAGATGCCCTTAAAATCATAGATAATGGTCATATCGCCCCCAATGCAATGAAAGGCTCTTGGGCCGGTGCAATGGGCCAAATGCAGTTTATGCCGTCAACATTTGTCAACTACGCCATAGATTTCACTGGTGACGGTCGCAAAGACATTTGGCACAGTCTTCCGGATGCATTTGGCTCGGCAGCTAACTATCTTTCCAATATAGGATGGCATTCAGGGAAGCTCTGGGGGCGTGAGGTTCTGCTACCTGATGATTTTGATCTAATGCTTGCCACTATCAGCACGAAAAAGACGGTGGCAGCGTGGTCAGAACTGGGTGTGCGTCGCGCCAATGGTAGTGCATTGCCTCGGGTTGACATTGAAGGCTCAATAGTTTTGCCACAGGGTCACAAAGGCCCTGCCTTTCTAGTTTATGACAATTTTCGAATTATCTTAGAATGGAACCGGTCCATTAACTACGCAATTTGTGTCGGCTACCTGGCAGATCAATTAGTCGGGCTTCCTGAGATCGCCAATGGGAAAAATGCAGATCATGAGCCCCTCTCGCGTTTCGAGATCAAGGAGATTCAGTGGCATCTCAATTTTCTCGGTTTTGAAGCCGGTTCCGTTGACGGTTTAATTGGACCCAACACAAAAGCCGCTGTTCGCGCCTTCCAATCCGAACATTCGTTGCCGGCGGATGGCTATCCCACTATTGGTTTGTTAAGTTTCCTGCGGACTCAGTTGGCTGGGTTGTTCTGACAGAATAAATTATGCGACTGCCTAAATTGAGAAAGCAATAGATCAAGGAAAACCGCATAACAATTTTTAATCGGCTTCCATCTTGATTAAGAAGTATTAGAACTCAAAAGTTACATGATGTAATGGCAAGTAATCACAAAAAAAATAATGAGTTAAAAAGTACAGGTTACATCAAACCCTTCCATCTATTTATAACTCACAAATCCCACTGATCACCAGTAGATTCGGCAAAAATTAGAAGCTCAATGGAACACTTTCAACAAGTGTTGCTTCGTCATGCATTAGCATGCCATATGAAAAATTCCAATCATTCCAGAATATACTGAACACTTTTCCATTGTACTAAGGGAGATCAACCATTCTTATTCATAGCTAATTTCCTCATAATAATCTTACAGTTTTTAACTCTCTCCTTCTGGTCCTTTATATTTTGCAAAATTGTCTTATTGTTTATGAAATAATTGATTCACAGCACGATCAATCCATGACAATGAAGTCTTAGATTGTTGAGATGATCTATAGTCTAATTGGAGTGAATAAAGGAGAGTTAAATGAGACAGATAAAAATACTCGTTTATTTTGCAGTATCTATTGTTATCGGCGGGTTAGGCTGTATGGCGTATGCTGCCGGCGGCGGCGATGTCATTGCAACCGATCCAACGAAACACTATCATCCCAAGGGCAAGATGCCCTCAGCGTTTACTGTCGACTTAGTAAAGAAAATGCGCCAGTCACTGCCTTTCGATGACAAGCGGGATTTCGAGGAGCAGAAAAAGGGGTTCATCGCAGCCCCCGATTACAAACAAATTATGGCTGAGGCGGGCCATGTCGCCTGGGATATGGGCAGCTACGAGTGGCTGCTGCAGGGCAAGGATTTCGACAGCATCCATCCCTCACTGCAGCGTCAGGCCATTTTGAACATGAACTACGGCTTGTATGAGGTGATTCCAGGCATCTACCAAGTACGGGGCTACGATCTGGCCAACATCAGCTTTATCAAGGGCGACACGGGGTGGATCGTCTTCGATCCTCTGACTGCCAAGGAGACCGCTGCCGCAGCCTTGAAGTTTATCAATGAACAGCTTGGCGAACGCCCGGTGGTGGCGGTGGTCTACTCCCACTCCCATGCCGATCACTTCGGTGGTGTACGCGGGGTGGTAGACGAAGCCGATGTCCGCAGCGGTAAAGTCAAGGTGATCGCTCCTGTCGGTTTTATGGACCATGCCGTATCGGAAAACGTCTATGCCGGCAATGCCATGAGCCGCCGCTTGTTTTTCCAGTACGGCGTATTGCTGCCGCGCAGTCCCTTTGGGCATGTCGACCAGTCGATCGGCAAAAACACGGCCGCCGGTAACTTGGGTCTCATCCCACCCAATGTGGTCATTGAAAAAGATTTCGAGACCCTCACGGTAGACGGCGTGCGCATGGAGTTCCAGAACACGCCGGGCACCGAGGCACCGGCCGAGATGAACACCTGGTTTCCCGATTTCAAGGCCTTTTGGGCTGCCGAAAACATCGTGGCCACGATCCACAACATATACACCCTGCGGGGTGCCCTGGTGCGTGATGCCCTGGAATGGTCCAAGCAAATCAACGTGGCACTTTACAAATACGGCCGGCAGGCCGAGGTCATGTTCGCCTCTCACAGCTGGCCGCGCTGGGGCAATGAGCGAATCCAGGAGGTAATGCGGGCCCAGCGGGACACCTATGCGCATCTGAACAACGGCGTGCTGCACCTGGCCAACCAGGGCGTGACGATCAATCAGGTGCACAACGTGTACGAGGTCCCCAAAAGTCTGCAGCAGCAGTGGGCGGCGCGCAGCTACCACGGCTCGGTGGAACACAATAGTCGCGCTGTGATCAACCGTTACCTGGGCTATTGGGACGGCAACCCCACCACCCTGATTCCCCTATCGCCGGAAGACGCGGCGCCTTTGTACGTAGAAATGATGGGCGGCGCCAAACCGATCATTGCCAAGGGCCGGGAACTCTTCAATCAAGGAAAGTACCGCCACGCCCAGGAGATCCTGAACAAGCTGGTGTACGCAGAACCACAGAATCAGGAGGCCAAAGATCTGCTGGCTGATGTCTTTGAGCAGATCGGCTACCAGCAGGAAAGCCCCAGCGTACGCAACAGCTTTCTGGCAGCCGCCTACGAACTCCGATCCGGCATTCCGGAAGGTGCCTCACCGAAAGCCACTGGCCCAGACATGATCCGCGCCATGACCACCGGGCTGTGGCTAGATTTCTTGGGTATTCGCCTGGACAGCCGCAAGGCCGAAGGCAAAGCGTTTACGATCAATCTGGCGACACCCGATAACGGCGAGCAGTTCGTGGTGGAACTGAGCAACGGCACCCTCACCAACATCGAGGGCTTCCAGGCGGACGATGCCGATCTGACCATCACCATCGATCGTGAAGATCTGGAAGGTACCATGATGGGCTCGGTCAGCTTCGACGAGCAGATCGCTTCCGGCAAAGCCAAGCTGGACGGCAACCGGCAGGTTTACGAAGACCTCAAGACGATGCTGGTGCACTTCGACCTGGGCTTCGAGATGATGCCCGGCACCGGAGACGCCGATTTGACACCGGAACAGGGGCCGTTCGAGGCGGAAGAGCCGGCGAACTCTGCGGGCGGTTGATACGTCATCATGGAGCGTGTCCATGAGAGCCCCCCGGAGGCTCTCATGGATGCTCCTGTTGTTACCAAAAGCAACTTCTCCTGCACCAGTTTCTTCGTTCATATCGTCAATGACCAGGCTAGAAAATGTGTCAAGAGTAAGATTAGGGAATCATAGAGGTGAGTATGAAAAAGCCTGCCTGGATCTTTCCGTTTCTGGTATTCACATTATTTATCTGGATTCCAGCACCTTTTATTCTTGCCCAAAATAAGGCTGACGGAGACGGCATCATCGAACCCGGCGAGAATGCGGACGAAGAGCTGGCCAAGGCTGCCCAGAATCCGGTGGCCGACTTGATCAGCCTGCCGTTGCAAAACAACACCAACTTCAATTTTGGACCTGAAGAGAAGACCCAAAACATCCTGAACATCCAGCCTGTATGGCCATTTTCGTTAAACGACGAGTGGAACCTGATCACGCGCACCATTTTGCCGGTGATCAGCCAGCCCGGGCTGTTCCCAGGGGACGACCGCAAAAACGGTTTGGGAGATACAACGTTTACTGCGTTTCTCTCACCCGCGCAGCCCGGCAAGTGGATCTGGGGGGCGGGACCTGTCCTGCTTCTTCCGACGGCCACGGACGACAAGCTGGGAAAAGATAAATGGGGCGCCGGACCTTCCGCCGTGGCCCTGACTTCTAACGGACCGTGGCTCTATGGCGCCCTGGTGAGCCATATCTGGTCGTTCGCCGGGGACAGTGACCGCGGCGATGTCAACCAGTCGCTGATTCAGCCATTTGTCAACTACAACCTGCCAAATGGATGGTACCTTGTATCCTCGCCCATCATCAATGCCAACTGGGAGGCAGATAGCAGCGAGACCTGGACGCTTCCTGTGGGGGGCGGTTTCGGAAAGATCTTCCGCATCGGCCGCCAGCCCGTGAACGCCCAGATTCAGGCCTTCTACAATGTCGAAACCCCGGACAACGGAGCCGACTGGCAGCTGCGGCTGCAATGGCAGTTTCTGTTTCCA
>JASFFF010000264.1:0-5683 GCA_050124445.1 Desulfosarcina sp. | reverse complement strand
CTTGCTGTTTTCCGCTTGGGGTGTGGGTGGTTTCATCTTTCCGCGCGTTTCGCAAATGATCGTGGCCCAAACCGGCACCCCGCAGACCGCGTACCTACTGTGCAGTGTGCTGTTGGCCGCTGGAGCCATTCTCTCCATAACCACCGCCGCACCCGGAACGACCCTGCAGAAACAGCCCATGCTGGCTCTGTTCAGGGAGCGGGTTGCCTTTGCCAGGGCCCAACCCGTGGATGTTTTTCTGGGTGCACGGCATATTTAATCCATTCATATCAAGGGCGGTCAGCCCGTCGATGCGCAATCGCATCGTTTGATGGGTGCAAGAAGGTTGCCCCGACTGGGTGTCGGTCGGGCAACCTTCTTTTTTCGTGCATTGGATGCAAGGGCGCCGCCCCAGGTTTCTTCACTTGGTGGTTTGGATTATGCTCCCGGCTGCCGGAGCAGGCGATGCCTGAATTCCATCGGATCGCGCATGTACATGGCCATAGCCGTTTGTAGGCCAATTTTACCGACCAACCGATGGCCTCGATCACGGTACCTGTATTGCGGCAGAGAAGGCGATGCAGGCGGGCGGGGATGCAAGGCAGCCGGTGAAATCACCAGCTTGTGCCGATGGCAAAAGCCTCTCAGAAGCACACCAACCATGCCGCCCACCACCGATTCTTCCACCGCCATCCACTCTTCGGCAATGCCTCGAGCCGCGATCAGATCGCCAGCAGGAAGGTTATGCAAGGCGACGGATATTTCTTTGTCTGTTGCCTGGCCCAACAGATAATGCAAGGTTTCTTCAATCGGGATGGACATGAGCGTGCGCAGGCTGTTTGTATGGTTTTGCCATATGCTGAACGACCGGCGACTCAGCTTGAATCGACCCCCCTCAAGCTTTTGGATATCAAGATCCACCGCCCCCAAATGATTGGAAAAGATGGCGCCTGAGACCTGGTAGGTGATTTGGCGTCCCGATTCCGATGTGAATCGGCAAACAGCCCGATACGCTTTGGCCAGTCGGTGCACCAAAAAGGCCGAGATGCCGGTTTTTGCCACTTCAGGATAGCTCTGCCTGGGCGTCGCAATGGTTGCATAAAAATTATCAGCCGGATGGTTTTGGAAAATATAATCGGTAACTTCCTTGCAAAAGCGCTGATACGCATTCGCGTGAACATCTGGCAATTGCGGCACAAACATCAGGCGCACCTGCGTATCTTCCACCGATAGGGTGATCCGCTTTTCCTTGCCGAACCGCCGCTTCAATCGTGACAATAGATCCTTCCGTTGACCGATTTGACGCCTCAGGTGCCGCTCGACCTCTGCATCTGGATCAGCCATAAAATCGCGGAATACCAACAAGGGGGCACCCCGCTGAGCCATTTGGGGGATGAACGAGACCAGGTCCAAGTCGCTTTGCATGGCCGCCGCTGCCTTTTGTAGCGGTGAAACGACCCAACCCGCCAGACCCAGCGCACCACCGGCCAGCAATTGTCGACGCGTCATGCCACCGGTTGCTTGCCCGCTTGTCTGTGACCACTTCATATGGATACTATCGTCCCTTTTGCCGCATTGTTGAGAAGATGTCCGTCTACCATCAGGCAAGACGCCCCGGTAATGGGTAATTTTGAGTAATCACGTGCAAATAGCGAAACCTGTTGTTAACCTATTGGCTAATAAAAGATTAAAAATAATTATAAAAAACGATATGTTGTTTGTTTGGCACACCCATTGCTCAACATTAAGCAACACACCGTCGGTCGGTTCCGAATGCTGAAGGATCAGCAATGGGTGTGTTATCAAGGAAGGCCTTTGTCGCCTTCCTATGGGCAAAAGGGGTCAAAATAACAAGTGGAGGGAGGAAGCAACAATGAAAACATTTACAAGGAAAGTTGTAACCGTCGTGGTCACCATTATGCTCACGCTGGTGGTGGCCAGTGGCGTGACCATGGCCGGAGACAGCATCACCGGAACCATAACAGAAAAGGGTGATATGATCCTTCTCGATGCCGCCGATGGCAGCTACGTGCTTGAAGGCAGCGATCAGGCCCCTGAAATGATCGGTAAAACCGTCAAAGTAACCGGTACCGTTGCCGAGAAGGACAACGTTAAAGTGATCAACGTGCTCACTATGGAGGAGGTGAAAGAATAAGGTCGTTCAGTTGTTTTCGGCCACCCTGACACCAAAACGTGCAGGGATGCCGATTGATTGTAGTCACCCGTACTTGGCAATGACCCCGACCAGGCACGGGATAAATCGAATCAACACATCTAGGCAGAGAAGGTTGCCAAAAAGCAATTTTCTCTGCCTTTTTTTCGTGTCTTGCGTTTTTTTGGTTGGCTTGCATGCAGTGGCTTTTGCGTTACCTTACGATGGTTGCGAACATGAAACCCAACGTGTGCCAACGTTTCAGTTGGCCGTGTTTTTTGGAAGGGTTCTTTCGGCGGCACAGGCGGCCGTGAGCACCTACCAACCGAACGCCGTAAACACGCTGCACGTTGTTGTCGGGTGTCGCTTGGCACCTTTTTCAAAATGGATCATGGAGAGACAATTATGCCCAATGCAATATATGCTATGGATCCACCGGCCAATGAGCCGGTATTTGAATACCGGCCCGGCAGCGAGGAGCGGCGCCGAATCAAGACCCAACTTACGCGGTTCCGAAACACCGAGTTGGAGATACCACTGATAATCGGCGGTCGTACGGTGAAGACGGGCAATCTGGCACGCTGCATCATTCCCCACGACCATGGCCACCGACTGGCTGTTTTCCACCAGGCCGGGGAAAAGGAGGTCGCCATGGCTATCGAGGCAGCGGCTGAAGCAGCCGACTCGTGGGCAGCCATGGAGTGGCAAGACCGGCTGGCCATTTTTGGCAAGGCGGCCGAGCTTATCGCCGGCCCGCGTCGCATGATATTAAATGCCGCCACCATGCTTGGCCAGGGTAAAAACATTCACCAGGCAGAAATCGATGCTGCCTGTGAAATGATCGATTTTTTACGGTTCAACGCCGCATACGCCACGCAAATCTATCGCCAGCAGCCCCTATCCGGGCCGGCCGAATGGAATCATTTAGAATACCGGCCCCTGGAGGGATTTGTTTTTGCCGTAACCCCTTTTAATTTTACCGCCATCAGTGGCAATCTACCATCAGCGCCGGCCATGCTGGGTAACACCGTGTTGTGGAAACCCGCTTCCAGCGCGGTCTTTTCCGCCTGGATGCTCATGGAGACCTTCATGCAGGCCGGACTGCCGCCCGGTGTGATCAATTTCATCCCGGGCTCCGGGGCGCAGGTGGGTAATCCCGTTCTGGTTCACCCGGATTTGGCCGGTATTCACTTCACCGGTTCTACGGCGGTATTTCAGGGGATGTGGAAGCGGATTGCCGACAACCTGCATCATTATCGGACCTATCCACGTATTGTTGGCGAAACCGGTGGCAAAGATTTTATTGTCGCCCACGTCAGTGCCGATCCAGATGCCTTGGCCACGGCACTGGTCCGGGGTGCCTTCGAATACCAGGGACAAAAATGCTCGGCGGTTTCCAGAGCATATCTTCCCCAATCGCTCTGGCCCCGACTCAAAAAGCAATTGCTTGACGATTTAGACAGCATTACGGTGGGTTCGCCGGAAGAGTGGTCCCATTTTGCCAACGCCGTGATCGATCAGACCGCCTTTACGAGGATTACTGGTTTTATCGAATATGCAAGATCGCATCCCGCCGCTGAGATTATCGCCGGCGGCGGATACGATGATGAAATCGGCTATTTCATCGACCCCACGGTAATTTTGACCACCGACCCGACCTTCAAGACCATGCAAGAAGAGATCTTTGGTCCCGTGCTGACGATTTATTTATATGCGGATGCAGAATTCGAGGCGACCCTGGACCTGTGTGATCGGACCTCACCCTATGCGCTCACCGGTGCCATTTTTGCCCGGGATCGCCAAGCGGTGATCTCCGCCAGCCGCAAGCTGGTCCATGCCGCCGGGAATTTCTATATCAATGACAAGCCGACCGGATCCGTCGTCGGGCGCCAGCCCTTCGGCGGCGGACGAGCATCGGGCACCAATGATAAGGCCGGCAGCATTATCAATCTATATCGTTGGGTAAGTCCGCGCGCCATCAAGGAAAACTTTGTGCCAGCCACGGACTACCGGTACCCATTCATGCAGGCCGAATCGAATCATTGAGTTCGACATGTAAGCCCGCATTTTTGACAGGTTCAACCGATCTTGCCAACCCGCCGCTTGCTACCGGTATTGGCTCGCTTGACACACTAGCCAATCTTGCATACACTTTTTCTAAGATCGTGTGTTGTCCGGTGTCCATATTGATGTGATTTCGACAACCTACGCCCCTCCGAGCTGGTGTTCCATGTGCCATCCACCCATCTGAACGAGGCACCAATACCCACTTCCATGCGCCACCAGCGACCCTTTTGGCTGTATTCCCTGTTTGTTGAGATGCTTACCACCGGGCAAAAAGACAGCCGGCGTTAATCAGCAACCAAAGGAGGCGCCATGAGAGCCATTCACCAACTCATCGAAGAACAGGTGCGGCGATGGGAGATCCTCAAAACCAAAAGCGCTGAAGAAAAGCCGCTTCCGGTAATTACCCTGTCCAGGGAACCGGGCAGTGGTGGCAAATTTGTGGCCAAATCCGTGGCCGACCGGCTTGGGTTGGACTATTTTCACCAGGAATTGATCAATGCCATGGCCCAAAATGCGGACACCAGCACCAGAGTCATTCGGACGCTGGATGAAAGAGGCGTTTCCATGATCGAAGATTGGGTTTCGGCTGCCGTAAGCGATCGGCATCTTTGGCCGGACGAGGTTTCCCGTGTGTTGATGCAGGTCCTCGGCACCATTGCCCGGCATGGAAAAGCCATTATTGTCGGCCGTGGGGCCAATTTTGTCCTGCCGCCGGAAAACCGCTTTCGGGTCCGGATTGTCGCACCGATGTCCATGCGGGTGAATCGTGTGGCAGAGATCCACGGCATCACCAAGGCGGAAGCCAAAAAGCGGGTTCTGAGCACCGAATCCGATCGCCGGGCCTATGTAAGAAAATATTTTCATGCCGATATTCGCGATCCGGCGCATTATGACATGGTATTGAATACAGGTACGTTGTCCGTTGAATCGGCTGCAGCAGTCATATGCCGTGCATTGGCGTAGAAACTTTTTCATAATTGCATCCAATGCCCAATGACTGCGTTTCGAGCCTCCTCAAGGCAGGGTCGTGGGGGCCCCTGCCCCACTACCCTGCGTACATATAATTGAATTTGCTGGGCTTACCGTTTGACCGGGCGCTGCCTTGCAACCCCAACCAGTCCGTATAGCTGGGATACAATCATCCCGGAAAGCATCAATAAACAACCTACCAGCCCCCTGCCCGGCATCACTTCGCCCAATATCAACCATCCGCCCACGGCAGCGAAGACCGCCTCCAGGCTGAGCAAAATGGCGGCATGCGCCGGGTGGGCGTTGCGCTGGGCCACCACCTGGAGTGTGTAGGCCACGCCCACAGAAAGCGCGCCGCCATAAATGATGGGTAGAGATGCTGCGGCAATAGCGGCAAGGGTTGCCGTTTCGACAAGCCAGGCGGTCAGCAGACTAACCACTGCACACACCATGAACTGGACGAACGCCAGTCGCAGCGAATCGGTTTTGGGCGAAAGCCAGCCGATCAGATGAATG
>JASFFF010000263.1:0-5690 GCA_050124445.1 Desulfosarcina sp. | reverse complement strand
GCTGCCGCACCGCCAAACTGTTCTTCGATGACGTGGGCGGACCATCCAGCGACGCGGGAGATGGCAAAAATGGGGGTAAACAAATCAACGGCGATACCCATGTAATAGTAGAGGGAAGCGCTGTAGAAATCGACGTTGACAAATATGTCTTTGCCTTTTCTCTCTTTGAAGGCGGCCTTGCCTTTGATTTCCAGGGCCTTGGATAGATCGTACCAGCGGGTGTCACCGGCGCGCTTGCCCAAGGCCTGCGACATGGGAGCGATGATGTGAGCCCGCGGGTCGTCCACCTGGTAAACGGCGTGGCCCAGTCCCATGATTACACCCCCGGTGTCGAGAATGTTGGCCACGTAATCGTCAACCTTGTCGACACGATCGATCTCCAACAGCATCTGCATGACCCGGGTGTTGGCCCCTCCGTGGAGCGGACCGGAAAGGGAGCCGACACCGGCGGTCACCGACGCGTACATGTGGGCCTTGGTCGAGGCGACCTCGCGTGCGGCAAAGGTGGATGCATTGAAAGAGTGCTCGGCGTGCAGGACGAGGCATGCATCGAAAAAGCCGGCCAGTTCGTCGTCGGGCACCTCGCCGTTGAGCATATAGAGAAAATTGGCTGCCTGGCTCAACTCACGGTCGGGGGCGATGGGCGCCTTGCCGTTGCGAATCCGATCCCAGGCGGCGACGATGGTGGGAAATTTGGCCGTCAGACGAACGGCCATGCGGGTGGCGCTGTCGATGTCGGTGTTGCCAAGGTCGGGGTCATAGGCGGCCATCATGGGAACGGTGGCCTGGAGCACATCCATGGGCAGGGCATCTGTGGGCATGGCGTGCATGGCTTCCAGAATTGCCGGCGGTAAGGCGCGTTCCCCGGCCACCTGCTTTCTGAAGGCGTCGAGTTCGTCGCTATCAGGCAGTCGCTCGAAAAAAAGCAAGTAGACCACTTCTTCGAATGAGGTTTTCCCGGCCAGGTCCTTGGCCAGATATCCCCGGTAGACCAGCTTGCCCTCGGCTCCGTTGACATCGCTGATTTTGGTACTGGCGATCGTTACGCCCCTTAGCCCTGTATTTAGAACCGGTTTGCAGGCTTCTTCCATGGGTCACCTCTTCTGCGTTTGGGGATGAAAGGATAATTGTTCCTGGATTTCGGGCATCTTCAGCCAAAAGCCCTTCAAATTGTATGCCAGGGGTTTTTCCCGAAACATGCCTGCGGCCGCTTGCCGCCTAAACCGTTACCCGTCCGGTTGTCGGTTTCCCGCGGCCACCCCACGTCGACCGCCGCTTTTGTCTCAGGTTTCACGTGATACAGGACTGTATCACAAAACAACCAGTTGGAATGAAAAGGGTATTCCGTGTTTAGGTGGCCGGTTTAGCCGGCCGCCTGCTGCTGATTGCGTTGCGCGGAACACTCGGGGCATAGTCCGGTGAATTCGAGATTGTGCCCGATGATTTCGTACACCGTGGTGCCGTAGAGGTCATCTTCGAGTTCATTGAGCGGTGCGATGGGCGCATCGTCAACGCGGTCGCAGCAGACACAGCGGATGTGATAATGCTTTTTGGGAATGCCGTCGTAGCGTTTCATAGCGCCGGAGAGTTCCAGTCGCTGGATTTCACCCAATTCGCAGAGAACATCAAGATTCCGATATACGGTGGCCAAGCTGATTCGAGGCAGCTGTTTGCGCACACGTTCGTAAATTTCATCTGCGGCCGGATGGTTATTGATTCTGCGGATTTCCTCCAGAATCATCCGTCGCTGTCGCGTCATTCTGGTTTTTTTATCGAATTCCAAGCCGGTGTTCTCCACGATAAGGTCTGATCTTTTCCTAAGCCGAAATCGTGTATATGTCAAGAGCAGGCAAGCGGGGTTAATCGTGGTTGTCGCCTGTTAAGCTGTGGCGGCTGTTTGTCTGCCTGGTCGGTGGCCAGTGGTTGAGATCGGGCAGAAGATGAAAACAACAACATTCGGTAGGATGGACCGATGAAACAGCTGTCTGGCCAAACACCCGGATCCTACGGCGATTGAGTATACATGTGTGGCCCGCCGTTGATGGTACAGGCCATCGAGGATATGCTGGATGATTTGGGGCTGGCGCCGGAGATGATCGCCTACGACAAGTTTTCCTGATCGGATATCCGTTAAAGGGGAAGAGCAACGGTTGGCTTCATTCGGCGACCCGTTTTACCAGGGAGCCGGTGGCGTCGCTGGAACGAACTTTTAATGAGCGGCCTACCGATCGATCATTTAAAGGTACGAGCATTCAGTAGACAGCCGATTGAGGTTAAACCACGTAACCACCAGCGGCCGACATAAAAGCACCCTACCCCTTAGGGCCGGTCCGGCGCGTTGGGTGGTATCTGCTTAGAGGAACATCTTTTCCGGCGGCCGGCGCTCGGGAACGTATTCCTGATCGACGGTTCCTTCGTTCCAAGCTTGGGACACATACAGGTTGCAGTAACATGATCCGAATTCAGCCACATCGGGCTCGCGGTAGTCACAGGGGCAGATGATGTCCCGGTCATTGTCCCGGTCGCCTGACGCCAGGCGACAGGGACAGACCATGTAGCCATAGCGTTCTTTGTTTACCAGCAGGGCTTCCAGCAGTTCCATCACGCGTTCGTGGTCGTGGCTGAAGTAATACCCCTTGGGCTCCTGTACTTTTTTCAGCTTTTGGTAAAGCTCACCGGCATCCATTACAGTCCCAGCGCCTCCTTGATTTTTTCTTCCTTGTAGCCGACGATGACATCATCCCCAATGATGACCGTGGGAAACGAGCATCGGGGGTTGAATTTCTTCACGTCGGCCAGAATGGCTTTACGTTCATCCCCATCCAGCAAATCTACATCCACGAATTCATACTTGATGGTGCACTCATCCAGCAACCGCTTGGTGGATTTACAGTGGCTGCAGGTACTCAGCGAGAAAACCTTCACCTCTTTATCTGGCATGATCCAATCCTTTCTATCACATGGGGGGTGGGAACTGTCCGTTGAACCGTATTGACCCTTACAGACACTCAATGGGTCAGGGCTCCTACATTAAAGGTCCCCATGTTGCCGGTCAAGGGAAATTAGCGCACCCGTGGTCCATGATCATCCGGTTCCCGGCGATCATTTGTCAGGGCAAATCGGATATAACAATTCAGAATGATTATTTTTAAATTAATTAACCATGGGCGGCCCTGGCCAACGCCCGGGCGTCAATGGTGCAATTGTCTGTCGCGCATGTCAACGTTTCGCAGTGCCTGTGTACCGGGACACGGTTGATGAGACAAGTCCAGCCGTACCGATCAACTGATGAAAGATGAAACAGTGCTTGACAGCACGCGTAAATTTTTTTATTGCAATTAGTAATCATTCCTAATAAGGAACCTGAAAGCATGCAGACACGAACCGATCGCCCATCACCACGACTTGATTTCACATCACCAGCATGCGTTGGAACAGGATGTTAGCCAAGCAATTGCAAACCATAAATGCCAACTAACCTATTACAGACAACTTTTCCACCAAGGAGGGAACATGGTCGACAAGAAAGCTAAAAAAGAAATTGAAATCAAGGACCTGACGATTTGCGAATCCACCCAGCAGATGCTGGCCAAAGCCAGGAAAGACGGCGTCAGCACGGCCTTTGATCGGGCTGTCGACATGAAGGCCTGCCCCATCGGAGCGGATTCGGCGTGCTGCAAGCACTGTGCAATGGGACCCTGTCGTTTAAATGCCAGGGACCCGTACGGCAAAGTCGGTGTATGTGGTGCGACCATTGATACCTTTCAAGCACGAAATTTTGCCCGCATGGTCGCTTCAGGCTGTGCGGCCCATACCGACCACGGCATGAGCATGCTTGATTTGTTTCGGGAGGTGGTCAACGGGAAAATTACGGACTATGAAATCAAGGATCCCATCAAGCTAGAAGCCGTAGCCAATTCCATCGGAATCGAAACGGAAGGCAAAAGCCAGAAAGAAGTTGCCCTGGCCTTGTATGAAGAATTGGAGCGTACCTACACGCAGGTCGATGGTGAGATACCATTCATGAAGCGCGTTCCGGAAAAGACCCTTGAAACATGGCGCAAGCTTGGCCTCGTTCCCCGTGGCGCCATGCGTGAGATCATGGAAATGATGCACCGAACCCATATGGGTGTCGATCAGGACTACAACAATGTCATGCAGCAGGCCAGCCGTACGGCGCTTGCCGATGGTTGGGGTGGGTCCATGGTGGCCACGGAGATTTCGGACATTCTTTTCGGAACGCCGACCCCGGTGGCCATTGAGGTCGATATGGGGGTATTGGAAGAGAATCAGGTCAATATCATCGTGCACGGGCACGAACCCAATCTGTTCGAATCCATGATCGCTTCGGTTAACGAGCCCACATTGATACAGGCCGCCAAGGATGCCGGTGCCACAGGTATTAATCTGGCCGGCATGTGCTGCTCTGGGGCGGAGGTGCTCGTTCGTCATGCCATACCCCATTTGGGTAACTTCATGTCCACGGAGGCCGTTCTGGTGACCGGTGCGATTGATGCCATGACCGTCGACGTCCAATGCATCAAGCAGGGACTGGTCAAGGTTGCCGACTGCTATGACACCCCTTTGATCACCACCAATCCGCGGTGCCATATCGAAGGTGCCACCCATATTGAATTTCACGAGCATGACCCCAAATCCTGCACCGACGATATCGTCATCAAGGCCATCAGCCGCTTCAAGAATCGCAAAGCCAAGATAGAGATTCCCAGAAACAAGGGTATCGGTGTGCATGGGTTTTCCCATGAATACATCAACTACATGCTGGGCGGCTCCTTCCGGGGTTCCTATACGCCGCTCAACGAAAACATCATCAATGGCCGCATCCGGGGCGTGGCCGGTGTGGTCGGCTGCACCAATCCGCGAATGAAGCAGGATTGGGTGCACGTTGAACTGGTCAAAGAGTTGATTAAAAATGATGTCCTTGTTTTGCAGACCGGCTGTTCGCAGATTGCGCTGGCCAAGGCCGGGTTGACGTCTCCAGAAGCCGCTGTCCTGGCAGGTAACGGGTTGCGGGAAGTCTGTGAAACCGTAGGCATGCCCCCCGTCCTGGGATTGGGATCCTGCGTGGACAACAGCCGGATTCTGGTTGCCGCGGCCGAAATGGTCCATACGGGCGGCCTGGGGCAATCCATGGCCGATCTGCCGGTGGCCGGGGCGGCGCCCGAATGGATGAGCGAAAAGGCGATCAGCATCGGCCAATACTTCGTGGCCTCCGGGGTGTTTACTGTGTTCGGAGTTACATTCCCGGTGACCAAGGATACCAGCTTTCACAAACTGCTGTTTGACGGTCTGGAAAAGCAGGGGTTGGGAAAATGGGGATTCACACCCGATCCCTACGAAATGGCCAGAATGATGATCGCCCACATCGACAAAAAGCGTCAGGCTCTGGGCATTGACAAGGCCCGCGAGCGGGTGCTCATGGACATGTCCGACCGGCGGGGTATCGAAGCCGCTTAACAATCACTGCATCAAGAAAAACCAAAGGGGCTCGCTGGCGAGCCCCTTTTTCTATTCAGCATTCGATTGAGATTGCCCCCGTCCGCTTTACTCTCCGTTCAACACCCCCGGGTGGTCGCCTAAAAATCGATACAGGGTGGCCCGGCCCACACCGAGCACTTTTGCCGCCCGGGCCTTGTTGCCGCCGGTTTTTGTCAGCGCCGATCTGACCA
>JASFFF010000262.1:0-5734 GCA_050124445.1 Desulfosarcina sp. | reverse complement strand
TGCACGGCCACCTTGAAGGTCTGGTCCGAAACCGATACCAGATGCGCCCGAGAGAGCGCAGCGGCAATGGATGGCTTCTTTTCGGCAATTGCGGCAACAACCCGAGCCCAGGCATCATCGCCTTGATCGGCGGCATCCGTTTGACGGCCGTCGGTATCCGGCTGTGGCGGCAGGTGACGGTCCTGAACCGCCGGCGGTACAGCCAACGGCATACCATAAGTGGTTTGGGCCTCGACGATCCCCGGGGCAGGCGACGGCGGCGACTCGCGCAATAGGCTGTCCAAACGGTCAATCAGCGCATCAATGGGCAATGCCGGTGTGATTTGCTGAATCTTGAAAAAGGCCGCCTCTATCGCCAGTCTGGGTTGGTATGTCTGCCGGACGCTGGTCTCGGCGCTGAACAGCGCGGTTAAGACCTGGTCGATAAAGGCAATGGACACCCCTTCCACCTGCCTGGTCAAGAGGCGGATTTCATCTGCTGACAGCTCCGTCAACATGTCGGGCCGGGCATCCATTTTAATCAGCATCAGGTGACGGAAGTGCATAAGCAGGTCCGCGTAAAACCGTTTCATATCCTGGCCACGTTTAAACGCAGCATCGATCGCGGCCAATACGCGGTTGATATCTTTGGCAAACACTGCTTCAGAAATATCCATCAGCACCTGCCGGTCCATGCCTCCGAGCAGACGTGACACAAAGCCATCGTCCGTCTGGCTGCCACTGCAGGCCAGGATCTGGTCCAACAAACTGAGCGCATCGCGCATGCTGCCGCCGGATTCACGGGCGATGGACCACAAATTGCCAGAAGCGACAGAAACGGATTCCTGCTGACAAAGGGCCTCCAAATGAGTTGCGATGGCTTCAGGGTCGATCCGCCTCAAGTCGTGACGCTGACAGCGAGAAAGAATCGTGACCGGAATTTTATGGGCTTCGGTGGTGGCGAAAAAAAAGAGGACATGGGAGGGTGGTTCCTCCAGGGTTTTGAGCAGGGCGTTGAAAGCGGCGATGCTCAGCATATGAACTTCATCGATGATGTAGATCTTAAAGCGGCTGTGGGCCGGCATGTAGCGGCTGTTGTCGCGCAGTTCCCTGACCTGATCGACGCTGTTGTTGGAAGCCCCGTCAATTTCAAAGACATCGACCCCTCGGCCGGCCGTGATGTCCGTACAAGAGCGGCAAGCGTTGCACGGTGTCGGCGTCATTCCAGATTCGCAGTTCATGGCTTTGGCCAGTATCCGCGCAATGGTGGTTTTCCCGGTTCCCCGCGGACCGGAGAAAAGCATGGCGTGGGCCACCCGACCAGAACCGATGGCATTGTTCAGGGTCTGGGTGACATGCTGCTGCCCGACCACGGCTTCAAAACTCTGCGGCCGGTATTTGCGGGCGAGAACCAGATAGCTCATTTCAATACCGATCCCTTGACCTGTGACGAAACCATGCGGCGGATGATCGATGCAATCGAAGGCAGCCGATGGCTGCGTCGTCGATTGCATGGGAATCCACCACGGTGTATGGCCCAAACGGCACCTGCTGACGGACATTTGTTGATGCCGTTTGGCCGCCTAAGTGTATCTCATGCACCGTCTGGTGGCAACCCACGATCTTGCGAGTGCCGCTTAAATGAAGACAGGAGAGGGAGGTCTCTATTAACGGGTGGTTGAAAAGACAAAGGCCGGGTGAACGGGAGTGTGGCGGAGAGAGAGGGATTCGAACCCTCGGTGCCGCTATAAACGACACACACGATTTCCAGTCGTGCTCCTTCAGCCAACTCGGACATCTCTCCGCATAATGCAGATGCTGAAACGATGCGGGTGCGGGCCAATTTGCCAAAACGGGGCATATTGATCAAGCGGCTGTCCCGGTTCGTGAAGCAAGACGGTATTGGCGGAGAGGGTGGGATTCGAACCCACGATCCCGCTTTTGGCAGGATACCGCTTTTCGAGAGCGGGGCCTTCAGCCACTCGGCCACCTCTCCTTAGCCCTCAATGGCACCAGCTGTTGAAGGTGATTTCGATATCCTTTTTGGGGGCATTTTGTCAAGCTTCAAATTAAGCTAACAGCGCCCTCGGCCGCCCGCATGGGGCGGGTGCCGCTAGGAATGTTCTTGAACTGACACGGCCACCTGTAGTATCAGACCAATTTGCCATCCAAGGCCGTCCATCAGAAAGGAACGCAAGTTTCATGGCAGTGGTTAAACCGTTACGGGGAATTCTTTACAACCCGGAAAAAATCGACAGTAGTGCTGAGGTTACCACACCCCCCTACGATGTGATCTCACCTGAGGCGCAAGCGGCCTTTTACAACAAACACCCCAACAATGTCATCCGCCTGATTTTGGGCCGGTCCAGAGTGACCGATACCGCTGCGGACAATCCCCACACGCGATCGGCGGCCCACTACCGACAGTGGATGCAAACCGGCATCCTCAAGCGCGAAAGCCAGCCGGCCATGTACCTTAAATCCATCACCTACCCCCATTTGGGAAAGAGCCTCACCCGCTACGGCTTGATTGCCCTGGTCCGCCTCGAACCGTTTGAAAAGCGCATCGTACTGCCCCATGAAAAGACATTCTCCAAAGTCCGCTCCGAGCGGCTGGAACTAATGAAAGCCACCCACTGCAATTTCTGTCCGATCTTTTCGCTCTATCCAGACGACGGTGGCCTTTTGAGTGCCCTGGTGCAGACCGTCGACCAGCAATCACCCAGCGTGGCGTTCACGGACGACGATGATCATCGGCATCAATTGTGGCCGATCTGGGACCCGCAGATCCACCGGCAGGTAGCCAGCTACATGCGAGACAAGCGGCTGTTTCTTGCCGACGGGCACCATCGCTATGAAACCGCCCTTAATTTCAGGACGCATCTTGAGGAAACAAACCCGTCATTCGATGACCGCCACCCGGCCAATTATGTGCTCATGTACCTGTGCAGCATGAGCGACCCGGGACTGATCATTCTCCCCGCCCACCGACTCCTCAAGGCGGTCAGTCATGGGGAACTGCAGCAAGCTGTCGAAAAGGCGCGTACCTATTTCAATGTGATCGACTATCCTTTCACGGCGGCCGACCGGCAGATGGTCGAGCAGCGCTTTTTGGAGGCCCTGAAGGCGGCCGACGGCCGACAGCGCATCGGTATATACGGGCATCGATCCCCGGTATTCCATATGCTGGTGTTGAAGCCCGGTATCATGGATCGGCTATACGGGGACGTTTTGGATGCATCCTTGAGATACTTAGACGTGACCGTGCTCACCCGTCTGGTGTTCATGGAAATTTTAGGATTTGACCAGAAGCGATTGGACAATGAAACGCTGATCGGCTATGCCAGCACAGCGGCCAAAGCCCTTCAGTCGATCGACAATAACGCCTATGAAGTGGCTTTTATTCTCAATCCGACCCGTATCGAGCAAGTCCAGCAGGTTGCCGGCAAAGGCTTGATCATGCCTCGCAAGTCAACTTATTTTTATCCCAAAGTAAAATCGGGATTGGTGATGAACACCCTGTCCGAGTAGATACCAGCCATTTCGTAAAAGGGGTCAGCATCAGGATACCATCAAGGGCGCAGCCAGCAATTGGCAAGCATGACGCCTGCCGAGTCAGCGATCACCGGCTTGGCGGATGGCTTGAATTGGTGGCCAATGACCGAAAAGGCGAAGGCACATCCGTGCGTGAATGATTACGATTGTTTTTGGGCGCAATGCCCTCGGCATGCAAAAACCGGTCATCCTGAGAACATGGCTGCAACATCTTGTGTGTACGACCCGTCGCGATGATACACAGCCAGCGGTGGTCCTACCCCCAAGCCCGGGCGTCCGCCTTTGGTTGCCTCGACCGCCACGAGTTGTGCCGGCGAATCCTGCCTGGAATGAATCATGGTCAGTTTTTTTGGCTCTAGACCGATGGATCGCAGGGCGCTGATCAGATCGACCGCACGAACAGATGGATAGATAATTGCCAATCGACCAGACGGGTTGAGCATCCGTCGGGCGGTTCGCAACAGACTGTCCAGATTGATCTTCATTTCATGCCGAGCGACGGCCTTCTGGCTGTCGGCATTGACCCTGCCGCTGCCCTGCTTGCGATAGGGCGGATTGGTCACCACCAGGTCAACCGGACCACCGATATCCGCTGCTTGCAGACGAACCATATCCCCATGCAAAATGTCGATTCGGTCGGACATGCGGTTATCGGCGACATTCTGCCGGGCGAGTCTGCAAAGCGATCTCTGTATCTCCACACCGATCAGGCGAAGGTCCGGATGCCGATAAGCCAGCATGACGGGAATAACGCCGCAACCGGTGCCCATATCCAAAACCGTCTCACCGGCTGTGGGATCAACCATGTGGGCGAGAATGACAGCGTCAATGGAAAAGCGGTAACCAGCTTTGGGTTGGTTGAGGATAATATGACCGTCAAAAAAATGATCGCGGGTCGTCGATTCCATCATAACTGCCTGCATATGTTACGATTAAAAAAGGTTATGTTTCTATCCGCCATCGGTTACAGGGGGCCGATTTTGAATTTGATATCCGCGATGCGCTGGTTACCAAGTCCCTGGTTGAGCTTTTCCAGCAGCTCGGTTTTCAGAAACCGAAGCTGATGCATCCAAACGGAACTGGAGACATGCACCAACAGCAGTGAACCTTTAACGGCAAAGGGTTGGGCGTTGTCCGCGATGGGCGGTCCCACCGTTTTTTCCCATACATGGATCAGATGCTGGATCCCACCGCTGCTATCGGATCGGCACTGCTCGAGAATCGATTCCAGTACATGGCCGATGGGCGTAAATGTCTTATTGGGTGGACGCTTCTTTTGCATACCGGATGAATCTCCTGACCGTGGCTTGACCGCTGGAGCCGATATATGAATTGTCCTCACGGAAGTCAACCCAAACACCGGTTGTCCAAATTCGCCAAAGGCATTCTTGTCATCTGAAGTGATTACCGCAGATGACATGCATGGATTTCCCTTGACTTAACCGTATGCCAACCTTAGATTATCGTACCCTCGTAATTAAGGGCATTCGGACACATCTATCCGCCAATATTTCGAATCCACCTAATTTTCGGGTTGATGGGTCCGACGAGGGGCGGCAACGCACGACACCTATCAACGACAAATGCAAGGATTGGATATGGCTTGGGATTGGGAAAAATTGAATCGTCAGCATCAACAGCAGCCAGGCGGCGTTCCGCCACAAATGGACGATTTCATCAAGCAGTTAAAAAGATTCAAACCACCGGGCGGCTCCTTGCTGATCATCGTCGTTATCGTTGTCCTGATGATTGGCTACTCGGTCTTTTTTACCATCGAGTCCGGTTCGGTGGGCGTGATTCAGCGATTCGGCAAATTCACCCGTGTAGCGCAACCAGGACCTAACTTCAAGCTGCCCTTCGGCATCGAAAAGGTAACCAAAGTACGTCAAGATCGGGTATACAAAGAGGAGTTTGGTTTTCAATCGGAGCGTGGTGATTTCGGCAGTGGTAGATTCTCGGGAGCCTCGGATACGAACAGCATATCGTTGATGCTTACCGGCGACCTGAACGTTGCCGTAGTGCCCTGGATCGTGCAATACAGGATCAAGGATCCGTACAACTATCTGTTCAAGGTCAAGGACCCCACCGGCTTGCTGCGCGACCTATCCGAATCCAGTATGCGGCTGGTGGTGGGAGACCGTAGCATCAATGAAGTCATCACCAAGCGCGACGAAATTGCCGTGGAGGCGCTTCAGGTGCT
>JASFFF010000261.1:0-5735 GCA_050124445.1 Desulfosarcina sp. | reverse complement strand
GCCCACGGCGATATTCAACAGCCTGTTGGTGGGCCCGTTCAGCATGCGTGAATCGACGCCAACCTGCGTGAACGGACAGTGCGATTTGGCGGTGTGCCATCATGACCTTGATTTTATCCTTCAAGGACGTGTAGGATATGATTACCGTCATAGACAATCGAATTTGATGCCAGGAAATCGGATATCTCGGGATGCCGTCCTACAAACTGAAACTGTGGATTGATTTCTGTAAACGGTTTCGCATCGGCGATTTGGGTGTGCCGCTGTTCAACGTGACAAATAGAAGCGTTTCGATTTTGACGATTGGCCGTGGACCGGGGCGTCATGTTTTACAACGATCAGCAGCCATGGACAAGTTGATCGTATCCGAAGTCCAAAAGGTCAACGATGATCATAAAAAAGGCCTGGGCCGTTACGACGGCCTCATCTACCTGATGTACAAGATGCGGGGAGATTTGGTAATTCCTGTGTACGTCGGAAAAGCACTCAAGCACCGGCAGGGAACCGACGACCGTCTTTCGGCCACCCTCCAGGCGATTGAACGCAATCAGGACAAATTTTGTCGCTGGGGATACGGATACGCCTATCATGTCGGCGGATTAAGTGCAATTGTCTGCCCTGGACACCCGGATGAGAAAAAAGCCCAGAAATATGTGAGATGGGCAGATAGACTGTTTAAAAACCATCCTTCTAAAAAACCGAAACTAAAGGCGCCGGTTTACTTTTGGATCAAGGCTTGGAAGAAAGGCGAAACCGGCATTTGGCCCGACTTCGGACCCACCACCCTGACTTTTTTGGAATCGCTGTTGATTGGTATTGCCGCCGATCTTTTCCCGCACCAACTCTTGAATGATGGTGGCCTCCATCCTTCGTGACCATCCATCCACGTCGCATAACCGTTTGCCCTGCTGCAGACCCATGACACCAACCCGGGAATTGAGGGCCGGGAACCGGCCGATTTACCCACAAACTAAAGGTGATTGAATGACATTCTACGTTATTCGGCCTGACAAAAATTGTGAAAAAGGGTGGCAACGGTTCGGTAATACATGTTCTAACAATCTGTAATCAAATATGTTTTGACTATAAATGACAACTCGGCATAAAATATGCTGTATTACCTGCCAGTTCAATTTAAGTGGGTCATTTTGGAATCTGACGTATTCGGGGAATAACACGAACCGCTCTGCTTATAGGTGGTACTGATTATGGATAAAGTCCAAGAATTGATCAACGTATTGGGAGAGAAAGAGGTTATTGCCAGGGCGACGATCGCCAAGGAGCGCCGCTCGTGTAAGATATGCGAGCAACCCGCAGTTGGTTTTCGTTCGCCGCGGGCAGAGTTGGAATACAGCATCTCTTCAATCTGCCAGGCCTGTCAGGACTACTATTTTCCGAAACCCCAATAAAACAAGCAGGGCGCTGGATCTCCTTTTTCGTTGAGCATTGAACAATTGGCTCGCCTCACCACCAGTCAGGCGGCCGCCTGTGCGTCGACCGATGCCACATGCACAAAATCTTGATCTGTCCACGCAACTCGCTTCTGTTATCCAGGATATCCGCCATCGCTCCTTCCGGCCCCAGCCTGTCGATCTTGCCAGAAACCATCTGCCGGACCATTTTGTACACCTGGCTTCCCGGCTTCAGAAGCTGATCTTCGTTCAACAATGCCATGATTTTGGCCATGGCTTGAAATTTATTCATTACCGGCGACTTCGTTGCTTGTTTGCAGTGAGTTGTTCAATCCGTTGCATCACAGTCCTTGTCGAATGTCAATGTTGCCGTGGCTGCAGTGCCGTCTTCTAAGAAATGCGCCTTCCGTCGTGACGAAATTGCGCCTGGCCGTTAGTCCTGGTCACCCTGTATGGAATCGGAGCGTCTGGACCTGATCCATCGCTTGGACACCACGATGAAAGCCACCGATACCGGTGTCGAAATCGCCATGGACACGCACGTGGCCGTCTCCATGGCGGTGATCGCTTCGATGCCGACGGAGCGGCAGCCGTCGACGGCTGAAATATTCCAAGCAATGGAGCAATACTGCCCTCAGCTGACCAACGCGGTGCGGATGCAAACACGGGTCGCACTGCTATATACCTACCAGGGGGCGTCACGGAAAGAGATTGCCGAATATATCGCATTCGGTACGTCACCGGCCGGCACCAATTACCATAACACCTTTGTATCCGACTATAAAAGGGCATTGCTGGAAGGTAGCTTCAAGTGGGGTGCGCACATTGCAGAACTGTTGAGACAGGGTAAAAGCCAAACTGAACTGTAGTCACCGTGTTGATCGATGCCATGGTTGAGGTGTTCACCGGATTTACCTATTTCTGGACGAACACTAACTATCCGACCCGCCCCCATAGGTTGCCGGCGAGGCGGTTACGCCCATTTGATTCAATTTCTGGGTCACGGTTTGCAGCGAAAAAGGCTTTTTTAGATAATCGTCGCAGCCGGCCTCGATACTGGCCAACACGGTTGCTTGATCGGCCAGGGCGGTCACCATCAACACTTTGACGCGCGCTTCTTTGGGTATATCATTGCTGCGTTCCACCGTTCGAATAGTCGATAGGACTTGGATACCGGGCATGTCCGACATTGATACATCCAGAGTGATGAGTCCGAAATGTTCGTTGGCCAGCAAGGCTTCGGTATAGGCTTTTATTGCTGCCGTACCGCTATCTACGGCCTGGCAATCGCCGTAGGCTTGCATTATTTTTTTCATTTTTTTCCGACTGACCAATTCATCGTCCACGACCAAGACCTTCATGTGTCAATGCCTCCTTGATCTTCTTATGGGGCACACCCCTTTGCTGCATCCAGTCAAATCGACGGAGAGACTTGTTTCTATTCGGCCAATTTGCTGAAATACTTGAATTGATTGGTTGCCTTCAAACCGGGTGCTATGCATCCGGTCACAACCGAAACCATTAAAGCACCAAGGTGCTTTGGCCTTTCCGGCCGTGGGCCGGAAATTCAAGCCGCCCCCCATGCGGGTGGTCGCTTACTTATAACCGCAACAGGTCAAATCTAACCGGCATGCATGGGATCGCTTTTTGCACCGGCGGGACAAGTCAAAATATGGCTGGTAATTTTTCCGGGTGGTCATATAATCGCATTAACAAGCGTTTTCACCCATTCAGTGTCCTATCAACCTGTGTGTCGGACTTTTTACAGAACCATCAACCATGGAAAGGGGATACCCATGCCGACGTGTCGAATCAATGATTTTCTAAAAATCCTAAGGCCCTGGCTTGATCGGGACTATATCCGCAAGGTCTATCTCGATGACCGGGACCAGCTGATTCTCTACTTTGCCGATGGTGGTCAAAACACCTACCGCATCGATGATTGCAGCCAGGTCCAGCTGAAGGAGGTGCTCGAGGAGATAAAACAAAAGCAGATTCCCATCGAGGAACAATAGGGCCCCAGGCACGGCTGAACACCGTTTAACACGATCTCAGCTACCGCCCCTGTTCCACTTATTTCTCATTACCCTAGCGTTCCTGCTGTCGCACGGCATCATGGCACATTGGCCGCAATAATGTCCGACACGTTGTAGATTTCCAAAAGGTTGGTTCCCCGCTTGGCGATCAACCGGCTGCCGGAGGTGATAATTATTTTGTCATTCTCCAACAGCAAACCCGCCTCCTGGCATCGTTGAACGAGATTATAGGACATTTCATAATGGGTGCGGTCGATTTTGGCATGGGCGTCCAGAAGCGGGAACACGCCCCAGACCAGCTGTAGGTACTGCAGCACGGTACGGTTATTGGCGCTGGCATAGATGGGGCACTTGGGTTTGAATCGGGACACATTCCTGGCAGTGAAGCCTGTTTCCGTGGGTGTCAGGATCGCTTTGATATTCAAATCTTTGGAAGCATAGAAGGCAGCCTAAGACGACTGTCGTCTCACTTAACTGTTAGGATAAACCATCCCGCCCGGCTGCCTTCTGAGCTGACCAGCAATGACAGGTTGTCCCGAGAAAAACAGATTGCTTCCCGCTGACGAAGCAAATAGGTGCTTTGGGGCAGGGGGAGTTGAATCTGGGCCGGTCGCATTCCAACTATGGACGCCCATGAATCACCGGGCGAACGCCGGTACAGGTAAGCATGCTTGTAGGTCAGTACAACCATTTGCAGGCCGTCCGCGGAGAGATCCAGTGCCGTGGGTTGGGAACGATACGCCCCATACGGGTGTAACCGATCCTCGTCTGAGGGTGGTGGAATTTGATCGACCGATGCCACCCGGCGGGCCGCCGCGGGTTGATCGCTGGCGGTCATTGCCAGCGGCAGGGCAAACAAAAGCGGTGGATCATCGCGCTTGGTCAACACTAGAATTTCGTTGGCGGCCACATCCACGGCTACCCCCTCGGCGTCATGCTTTCCATCCGGGTAGCTAAAATCGATGCGCCCGAACACCGTGGCGACGGATGACGACGGCAGGCGCTCCCCGCTGACGCACGGTTCCTCTACAAGGTAAAGCGTATACCGGTCGCGCCGCCGATCGTTGTCGCCAAAATCGGCGATCAGCATCATCGGACGACCCTGCCAGATGAAGCTTTCCAGCCCCTCCCAGTCACGGTTCCTGGCTCCGGCAATGCGCACCCGTCCCCGGTCGCGTCCATTGCCGCCCAGAGCGTACAGGAACGGTCCGTGCCCCCCGTCATTCACCGCCCAGTACAAGTCGCTATCCACAGTGGACGTATCGATCCCCGAACATTCCACGAGATGCTCCGATTCGATTTGCCCGACCATTCGCGCCTGATCAAAATTGCTCGCCGCCACGGGCAAAGTCGAATCCTTGGTGTCTGCATGAGCCGTATGTAGAATCATGGCAATGCTTAAACTGATTGACATAATTATCCGTTTAACTGGCAAACGCATGGTGACCTTCCTGTGGCATCATGAACGGTCGTGACGCTGATCAAAATAGGTGCACTGTAAATTCAGCGTGTTAATTTTGGCTAAGGTGCCGCCGGCATTGGCTATTTTGACATGGGTCGGTTGGTTGTCCTTATAACACAGATGATTCAGGGTGTTAAGTATGGCCTGCTGGAAGTTCTCTTCGAGGGTGTTCAGCATGGCAAGCTCCATCAGACGGTCGTGCTGACGTTCCGGCAAACCACAGATCGTGTCCCGTTTAACCGCCAGGCGCTTGCAGACGCGCACCATCTGAGATGGGCGATGATGGCTTTTACCGCAGGTCTGTGATATACATCCAGCGTGTGCCAGTGGCGCCAATAATTTCGTCAAGCGCCTGAGAAACAGCGATCTGAACGCATCGGGATGGAGATATGCAAATGAATGCCAGCAGGTTTTTATCCGCAGACATTGATCCTGCGCTAGACGCCAATGTGAACATCCGCAAGGAGCAGGCACTCCAGTTGATCCATCAGGAACTGGCCGAGGATAAAAACCTGCATGACCAGGGGGCCGTTGCCATTTTAAATGACTACGAGGATATGCCGGCAGAGACTTTCTTAAAGCAGCTGCGCATCTTTAGTCAGATCCTGAACGCCGTCAAAGGCAAAGGGGTTTATGAGAAAACCCTGAACCTACTGGCAGATCTGCTGCGTGCGGGCATTTACCGGGTAGACGACCGGGCATTGGACGCGGTCAGCGTTAAGCGAGATGCCATACAGGTAGAGATAGAGAAAAAAACCACCATTATTGGTCCCGTCAATACTGAATTGCTGACAATTCTATCCTTGGGCAAGGAGAGCCTCGAAA
>JASFFF010000260.1:0-5760 GCA_050124445.1 Desulfosarcina sp. | reverse complement strand
GGCTTCACCGAAAACGTCGTCCAGGTTCACGAAAAGCTTCCTCTGGGCGCGCTTCATGTTCAGGTCCAGGGCGTCAGCGACCATTCCGGCCAGTTCGGTGTTGTCATAGAGGCCAGTCTGTGGCGCACCGGGGCCATAGGCCCACAGGGGCACGTCCTCGGCATTGTGTCCGTGGCTGGTCCAACCAATGGCGGTGTAGTTCTTGCTGATGATGCGGGCCAGGGCGTAGGAGAGAGAACCGGCATCGCCGTTCATCATGTCGCGGATTTCCTGAGCGTCCGCCTCGGTGATGGCCATGTTCCAGTAGGTCTGGACCGCGTCGATGAGCTGCTGATCGGTGAAATCACAGGTATACGCACCGAAGCAGAGCGTGTCAGCGACATAACCGGCGGTAACGTCCATGCCTTTGATCGGGTCAAGGAGGGTCTCAACGGTCAGGCTGGTGTAGGCGCTGCCGGAGTTATAGGCGCGGTTGCCGATGTCCATGCCGCCGGTGTTGTGGTCCGGGAAGGCCAGGATCAGGGTCTTGCCGTCCTGCTTGGCGAAGTCGAGGGCCACCTCGACGGCCTTGTCAAACTCGATGAAGTCGGTGGCCATATAGACCGGGTCATTGTTGTGTCCGGCCCAGTCCACCTGTGAGCCTTCCACCATCAGGAAGAAGCCTTTCTTGTTCTGGGAGAGCAGTTCGATGGCCTTGGTAGTCATTTCAGACAGGGAGGGTTCCTCCAGGTTCTGATAGGCGCGGTCGATTTCGGCGTCCATGTGGCTCCAGGCGAACATGCCGAAGGTCGGCAGGCTGGTCAGGACGTCCATCTCCCCCTTGGTGCGGGCGATGGTGTAGCCTCTATCTGCGAGCACATCACGAAGGTCTTCCTCGTCGGTACGCTTGCCGCCCATGGACTTGGGAACCAGGTTGCGCTCACCGCCGCCGAAGATCAGGTCGACTTCGTTGTAGACCATGTGTTCGGAGATGTCCGTGTGTTCATTGCCGCGGTCGTTGGAGTGGCAGGCATAGGCGGCCGGGGTGGCATGGGTGAAACGGCTGGTGGAGATCAGACCGGTGGCCTTGCCGTCCAGCTTGGCAGCCTCGAGCACGGTGACGATGGGTTTGTAGGAGAAGGTCGCCGGATCTTCGGGCCAGATGTATGTGGAAAGGACATCGTCTTCACGGGGGCCGATGCCCAGGAAGCGGGCCGTGGTCTTGTAGCCAGCGGCGAAAGCCGTGCCGGCCGCTGCGGAACCGGTGATGACGGAGTTGGCCATTTCGTGCTTGACGACACCCGCGTAAAGGTCGTCAACGGTCAGCTTTTCACCCTTGTACCAGCGGGCCAGGGTCAAGGTGGACTGGGAACAGCCGTCCGGAATCAATACAATTACATTTTTAATCTTAGCGGCCACGGCAGGATTAATGGCAACTGCCCCTACCAAAACCAAAACGGAAACCAAAACGAACAGATTCTTGAAGATACGCATTTACATCCCTCCTAAGTTTTTTACGCAAGATTTGAACCATACTTAAAGTTTAACACCCCTAAAAAAGTCTTTTTTATTTCACCTCCTCACTAATTAAAAGGTTGTTAGGCCTCTGCTTTTTAGTAAGCAGAAAAATAAAGCCCGAACGATGCACTGGGGTGCATCGTTCGGGCTTTTCGTTTCCTTGCAAAAGGGCGACAAAGTACCCGGACGTCAGAATTGGTAATTAATGATTAAATTGCAGCTGCAATTACAGCAGCATTTAAGCTTGAATGATTTCGAGAGTATGATTGTTTTGTTACACTTTTATTAGATTTGGCCAATAGGTTGTAGAACTATACAAACAGCCACCCAGATGGATTTCAGGTCAATGGATTGCACGGAATTAAAAGGTACTTATTTTTTTTTAAATGAGTGACAACAAACTTAAACTGCGGGCACACGCAATTGTAACGACGGGTTGGTGTACCAGGCCTCTTCGATCCGCAACCACCGAAGTCCCCAAGTCAAAAACCAGTTTGAGGAAAAAGTTTGTTCGTATTGGTTGCCCTACGCCTTTTTCAATCACTTAAGAAAGGGGAATGTGATGCGTGAGATTCAACGATTGGCTGTCGGTTTCACAGCAGCTGCGATGGCCTTCTGGTTTACGATCAGCGCCGTCTTAGCAGGCAGCGCGCCAACACTTGATCAGATCAAAGCGGCCAAAAACATCATCATCATGATCAGTGACGGCGCCGGCTACAACACCCACCTGGCCACCGAATACTGGCACGGATCCAAGCAGCCTTACGATTCCCCGCGTTTCTTCAAATACCCGGTGTCCACCTACATCCTGCGTCATGGCGGTTCCAATGACACCGCCCCTGGCAATGAGAGCCAGGATCCCAAACTGGTGTACGATGCCGCCAAGGCCTGGGACGACACACCGCTGCCCGCGGGTACCGATGAAGACAAGGACGGCTATCCGGACTACTTCAAAGGCTATCAGTGGCTGCAGGCCACCGATCCGGATTCGGCCGGCACCATGAGTGCCATCGTCACCGGGCGCAAGGTCTACCGTGGGGGAATCAATGTCGACGGATACGGCAGGCCCCTTTTGACTGTACCCGAAGCAGCCAAACAAAAAGGCAAATCGGTCGGATCGATCAGTACGGTGCGCTACAACCACGCCACACCGGCCGCCGGCGGCGGTGCACACAACGTCAGCCGCAACAACTACATCGACATCGCTTACGAGATGTTCGGCGCCGGCATCCTGGATGTGATGGGCGGTCCGGGCCACCCCTGGTTCAACCGCAATGGGTCCAAGCGCAACGAGCCCAATTTGACCGGCAACCGGTTCGATGCAGCCTTATGGGCTGTCATCAGCAACGGCAGCGGCACGGCCAGCCGCACCACGGTGGACGGACGCGCCTTCACGGTCAAGGGTGCCGATTGGGTACTGGTCGACGACAAGCACGCCATCGAGGATCTGGCCAGTGGTAAAGCCACAATTCCCAAAAGCAAAAAACTGATGATGCTGCCCAAAGTCTGGGGCACCCTGCAGTACGAGCGCAACATCACCCGAGATTGGGACGGCAGTGGCACCATCGGCAACCAAGACCCCAGCACCGGCGCCAATCTGGATCTTGGCGCCGCCCCGGTCAACCCGGGTGACGACTCAGCCGGTGATCCGATGATTGCCTCTGTCCCCACGCTAAAGCACATGACCATGGCAGCTGTCCGTCACCTGGACGACAACCCCAACGGCTTCTACCTGCATGTCGAAGGCGGCGCCTGCGACTGGGCCATGCACGGCAATTCCTTAGCCCGTATGATCGAAGAGCATACTGACTTCAACAACGCGGTGCAGGCCGTGATCGATTACCTGGATGCCAACACCAACGGCAACAACTGGGAGAATACACTCTTTATCGTCACCTCGGACCACGATCACAACCTTTACGGCCCCGCCTCGGATAGGATCGCCTTCCAGGACGTCACCCAGGCAGGCAAACGACGTCTGCCCGGCCACATGTGGCACGACAACAATCATGGCAACCAGCTCGTGCCGGCCTGGGTGCGCGGCATCAACGCCGACAAGCTTTCTCAAATGATTGATGGAAATGATCCCGTTCGAGGCAGTTACATCGACCAGGTTGATTTAGGAAACCTCATGAAGCAAAGTCTGCTGGACAGATAAGTGAATGATAATGGAATCGCCGGATAGCTGTTGCATCAGCGGTCGTTGGAAATGAAGTAGTAGTCCTGACAGTCCTGACAGATAGAGGAAAGTTTATACTCCAGCTCGGAGAACGGGGTTCGAAATGAGCCGGCAGGCTGCCCGCAGATCTTGCAGGTCTTGTCTCGCTTGGCATCGAAGCTTCTTGCAATAACCGCTTCGTCACCCAACACACTGATTAGCTCTTGAATTTTATCCATCATCATTGCAACTCCAAAATTTTTAGGTTTGGCTTTTTTTGAAGATATAATTATCCATCGAGGTTGGCGTTTAATTAGCAATTCTTTAGGATATGATTAGCGGAGGGATCAATCAAAAAGATAGGATACCCGACATGCCTATTCATTTTTGCGCTCGCCCGCTTTTTCGAGCAAGCGCTTGACGCTCTGGGAGGCAAGGAAGTCAAAGAGTTTTAGAAAGGCGATCGATCCGATCAGAAGGATCAATCCCGCAAGTGGGTATTTCCATTCCATGCTTGATAATGTCCGTTCGAGCATTATAAGATTGCATACCGACATGCAAATGTTAGGCAATGATTAGGAAAGGTGGTTTCAATGATCACGTGCAGGTGTTAGAAAATATCGCTATAAATATCAGGTATAAAGCGGCTGACGAAACCCAACCAACTGTAATAATTAAATATATTTTTTTTATTTGAAAAGCTTAATTAATTGAGAAGGTTGAAAGAAAACGGCGTACGGTTCGTTTTGGAAAATGTTTTTCCTAACATTATTCTAACAATACAGGATTAGATTCCTGATCGTAATGGTTTATGATGGTATGCTCGAACTGAGTCAAAAACAAACAGTTTATCGTCGATCCGTATAAGCGACCATGCAAAGGAGCACCAATGATTTCAGAAAATTGTAGATTTGACGAGTTTGTTGAGACGGTAAAAGGTAAGTCTCCATGGGAAGTAATCCCCCTTGCGGTCGAAGAGGCCACCTGGGCTGACCGCAAGTTTATGCGCCATCACCGCAACGGCGACGGCGAAACTGATTATGGCCAAGAATATTCACGCAGCCTGAAGCAGTTGATCAATTACATGCGCTACACCATCAAGCCCAAACGCGCCAACGATACAGTCTATCAACTATATACCGCTTATTGGGACAATACCTGACCGTTCCACCCGCCATCGCTTCATCCGATCGTGCTGCTCAGCCACGATCTACCCAGCTAACGCAACCCATGAACACGCGTGCAACCATCGGTCTTTGCCGAAGTAAATGCGTGATTGTACTTCGAATGATGATATGGTTGCTCCTCATTGATTGGGGGGGAAGTGCCGCAGTGGCCCATCCGTCCGAGGAGGTACGCCACTACAGGGAAGTAACCGGCAGCTCCGTTAAAAACGTAAAATGGTGCTTGGAAAAAGGCGATGAATACAAGCTGTCTTCGACAACTTCACACGAAAAGCACGTAACCACCGTCGGAACCGACTATGACACCTCACGCTGGCGCGTTCGCGCCCATGCCGGCAAGACCGATTTTTCCGCCGAACGAAACGGCAATACCATTTTTTTACGCGGATTGTTCAAGGGAAAGGCGCTTGAAAAGACTTTGCCAATAGATGGGGCCCCCTGGTACCAGGCCACATCGTTATCTTTGCGCCACTTGGCTGCATCGTCCAGCGATCAGCAGGTCTTTTGGACCATTCGTTACGACACCCTCAACGCGCACAAGGTTAAGGCCATTAAAAAAGGCATCGAAACCATCGAATCGGCTGATGGTGACAAAGCGATGTTGCGGATACGATTGACGCTGACCGGCCCATTGGCGTTTTTTTGGCAAAGCAACTACTGGTTTTCCCTGCCTGAATGTGTGTTCTACCGTTTCGAGGGTCCCAGCGGCCCACCGGGCTCGCCCATGACGATCATTACCCGAGTGGGCAGTTGACCCATACCGGGGGTTTTGCACAAACAGGTCATCATGGTTGACCCAACCCAGGGACCCTATTGCAACAGCAAACGCCTATAAATCCTATATTGCTTTATCTAAGGTAAACAAAATTTCGTTAATAATAAACTAACCCGCTCCTAATCAATTCCCAATATCCTGCCCGT
>JASFFF010000259.1:0-5773 GCA_050124445.1 Desulfosarcina sp. | reverse complement strand
GCCGATGGTGTTGCGGCACAAATGGCGTTTACCCGCACGGCAGTTTCGGCAGTGTCCGCAAGTGATATGGCCCTCGGCCGACACCCGGTCGCCCGCTTTCAGTCCCCTGACTTCACTCCCGATTTCAGCGATGATGCCCACGAACTCGTGACCGATGGCCATGGGGGTGGGAATGGTTTTTTGGGACCATGCATCCCAGTTGTAAATATGGATATCCGTGCCGCAGATCGCCGTTTTAATCACTTTGATCAGTACGTCGTTGTGGCCGATGCTGGGGAATGAAACCGGGTTCATCCAGATCCCGGCTTGCGGTTTCAGCTTGACCAGCGCTTTCATGGTTTTCATGAGGTCACCCCCCCCTTTTGCACGTCTGCCGGTTGTCTAACACGACCCAGGGTGTTAGTGGACGACACCCAGCGACCTACCCACCGTGATGAAGGCCGCGATGGCCAGATCCAGATGCTCGCGGGTATGGGCCGCCGACATCTGGGTGCGGATGCGGGCCTGGCCTTTGGGAACGACCGGAAAACTGAAACCCACCACATAGATGCCTTCGGCCAGCATTAATGCGGCCATTCGCTGTGCCAGTACTGCGTCGCCCAGCATGATTGGGATGATGGGATGCTCACCGGGCACGAGGTTAAACCCTGCGGCTTGCATACCGTGTCGAAAATAGCGGCTGTTCTCCGCCAGTCGGTCGATCAGGTCCGAGCTTTCCTCCAGCAAGTCCAGCACTGCGATGGACGTGGCGGTGATTACCGGTGCCAGTGAATTGGAAAAGAGATAAGGACGGGAGCGCTGTCTTAGCCAGGCAATGATTTCTTTTCGACCGGAGGTGTACCCGCCCGATGCACCGCCAAGTGCTTTTCCAAGGGTGCCGGTTATGATATCCACTCGTTCGGAGACACCGCAATATTCGGGTGTCCCGCGGCCATTGTCGCCAACAAATCCCACGGCATGGGAGTCATCCACCATTACCATGGCATCGTAGCGATCCGCTAAATCGCAGATACCTTTCAGGTCGGCGATAATGCCGTCCATGGAAAAAACCCCATCAGTGGCAATCAAGCGGTAGCGGCAGTCGGCGGCCGCTTTTAGCTGACGTTCCAGGTCGGCCATGTCGTTGTTTTGATATCGAAAGCGTTTGGCTTTGCACAATCGAATCCCGTCAATGATGCTGGCATGGTTCAGCGTATCGCTGATCACCGCGTCGTTTTGGTCCAGCAACGTCTCGAACAGCCCGCCATTGGCGTCGAAGCAGGAGCTGTATAGCAAGGTGTCTTCGGTTCCTAAAAAGGCGCTGATGCGCATTTCCAGCGTTTTATGAATGTCCTGCGTGCCGCAGATGAAGCGGACCGAGGACATGCCGAAGCCATACGTGGCCAGGGCTGTTTGCGCACGTGCCACCAGTTGCGGGTGGTTGGACAGTCCTAAGTAGTTGTTGGCACAAAAATTCAGGACAGCGCTGTTGCCATCAACGGTAATCGCAGCCTGCTGGGCAGAGGTGATTACGCGCTCCTCTTTGTACAGGCCATTTTCTTTCAAGGTGTCGATCTCAACGGCCAACTGATCCAATAGTCGTGTGTGCATGCATAGACCTCCATCGTTTATTCGATCGTCAACATACTTATTTAAGTACGCTCGGCGATGTAACGCAACTCTAAAAAAGGCTTATCCCACCATGGCGGAACGATCCCATACGAACTGCTGGCGTTGTTTTGAATACGGATGCTCACTGTTAAGGGTGTTTTGAACCGCAGCAGCGAGCGAATCAAAAATAGGCAGGATTTTTTGCCGCTTGCTTCAAGGTTCTTCAATAAAATCGGGTTGCCGATCGGTTAATCAAAAGTCAGCATCGGTGACGCTTTTCATGAGCCACAATTTGCTTGACCGTCGCGGGTAGCGCGTGCATAATCGATCGACCTGAAAAGATGATATGCCTTTGACAGTGTGGCATGCCTCAGTGGTAACGGCGTCTCCAGATCGATCCCGCCTACGGCGGCACCCCTACAGGATGAGCATTCCATGGAAAAGAAAATTCTGGTGGTTGACGACAACCGAATGATTCTGAAATTCCTGACCAATTTATTGGAAAGCGAAGGTCATGAGGTGCAAACCTGCGAAGACGGATTGAGTGCGCTGAGTTTGTTGACCACCTACCAGCCAGACATTGTGTTTGTCGATCTAATCATTCCCAAAATCGGCGGCGACAAATTGTGCCAGATCATCCGCACCATGGAACACATGCGCAACTGTTATCTGGTGATCATTTCCGCCGCCGTGGCCGAAATGGATTTGGATTTTCGAAAGATCGGTGTCAATGCCTGCATTGCCAAGGGACCATTCGGGCAGATGGGCAAACACGTGCTGGCCGCTATCAGCGATTCGAGCGACCCCTCCAAGTCAATATCCGAACAAGCGATCCGTGGCATTGCATCCGTCGATGGCATTCCGGTGTATGCCCGGCGCATGACCAAAGAGCTGTTGAATCGAAACCGCCACCTTGAAACCATTCTCGAGAGCATGAACGAGGGGATCATCGAGGTCTACACCGGCCGCGTAGTATACGCCAACTCCGCTGCAGTGACGCTTTTTGGCATCCCGGTGGAAAATCTGCTTTCCGCCAAACCCAAAGAACTGTTTGACGACGCATACAGTGAGCGTATTGAGGAACTGATGAACCGCGATCCGGAGAAAGCCCCGGTGGTGGGGTTGACACGTCCCCTTGAACTCAATGGACGCCAGATCGTTATTCGTAGCTTCCCGGTCAAAGGGGAGGCGGACACCACCATCTTATTGGTTACCGATGTGACCGACCAGCGCAACCTGGAGTACCAGCTGCAACACGTTCGTCGCATGGACGCCATCGGTAATCTGGCCGGTGGTATCGCACACAATTTTAATAACCTGCTGATGGGGATTCAAGGAAATGTATCCATTCTCTTCCAGGATAAAATTGCTGGGGACCCGGGATATGACGAGTTGGCAGGTATCGAGCGGTGCATTGACAGCGGTGCCAATCTTACCAGACAGCTGCTTAGTTTTGCCAAAGGCGGCCGTTATTCCCTTAGTATGGTCGATGTCAACGAAATCGTCGTAAAGTCGGCGGACATGTTTGCCCGCACCAGAAAAGAAATCAATGTTGAGCGACACCTGGAAGCGGAACCGGTCATGGCGGAGGTGGATGTCGCCCAAATCGAACTGGCGTTGATGGATCTGTATGTCAACGCATGGCACGCCATGCCCGCAGGGGGTACCTTGACGATAACCACCATCGCCAATGTCGCGCTGGATGAAGCCTTCGTCCAACCTTACCAGGTGAGACCAGGCAAATACTCAAAAATAGAAGTGGGCGATAGCGGTGCCGGAATGGATGAGCGAACCATTGAACGAATATTCGAGCCATTTTACACAACCCGGCCCATCGGAGAGGGCACCGGTTTGGGGCTTGCTTCCGTTTTTGGCATTATCAAACAGCACAAGGGAATCATCACCGTGGACAGCGAGCCGGGAAGCGGGTCCACCTTTTCCATCTTTCTGCCGGCGGCCCGGATTCTTGAAATACCCAAGCAGCGGGATAAGCTGCGGGTCATTTCCTCGGATACACCTCCGGAGAAAGGTTCTGGAACCATCTTGGTGGTCGATGATGAAGAGTATATCCTCAATGCGGACGAAGCCATGCTGAATGAACTTGGCTATGATGTACTATTGGCCAACGGTGGAAAAGAAGCCCTTCGTGTCTTTGATGAGAACAAAGATACCATCAAACTGTTAATTCTGGATCTGATCATGCCGGATTTAAGTGGTGAGACTGTCTACGATCGAATTAAAGCCATACGACCGGATGTTCGCGTGATCCTTTCTTCTGGCTATAGCATCGAGGGACAGGCAGAATCCATTCTGAAGAAAGGATGCGATGGCTTTATTCAAAAACCATACAACTTGAACCAGCTGGCGCAGAAGATCAAGGAGATCCTCACCTGACCGCAAATTTTGGTAACCCAAGTCCATCCAATGGTGGCGGGGGGAATGCCGATGATGTGTGAATGGCGGATAATCCTACAGTAAAAAAAATGACGTGACCGGATGCGTGGATTTCTCAAGCTAAATACCAGGTCCAGCACTTCACAGGTGACGGATAGACTGCTCCTATTGGGTGTTGGGGTGGTCTCTGTTTACTGGATTGTTGCCTCTTTGATCTACGCCTTAACCACTGATGGTGGATCTTTTGTAAGCAATTTCTTCAGACCGGGTTTCGAAGAAGTATTAAGCCGTTTGTTGGTAATTTGCTTTTTCATGATTTTTGGTTCTCATGTGAGCTACACGATTCGCCGGCTGCAAAAGGCTGACCAGGCATTGGCCGGCAGTGAGGAAAAGCATCGTACCATTATCGAAAATATTGAAGACGGCTATTATGAAATTGACGCCACGGGCCAATTTGCCATCTTCAATGATTCTTTCCGTAAAATTACTGGGTATTCCGCAGAGCAGCTAAAACATCTTGATTATCGCCGCCTGCTGACGCCGGCCGAAACCGACAAAGTGATCGGTGCATTCCAAAAAGTCAATCGTACCGGGCGTGCCATAAAAGATCTTAGTTTCGTTATTGTTCGAAAAGACGGCACACTGCGATGGGTCGAGACATCCGTTTCACCCATCAGCGACCTGCTTGGGCAATCAAATGGCTATCGTGGTATTTTGAGAGATGTGACGCGCCGACGTCAGGCCGATGCATTGAAACAGGAAAAGATGGCCGCCGAGGCAGCCAGCCGATCGAAAAGCGAATTTCTGGCCAACATGAGCCACGAAATTCGGACCCCGCTCAATGCTATCATCGGCATGGTAGAATTGCTGCTGCAGTCCAAGCTCACCAGAGAACAAGAGGAAGATCTCAAGGTCGTTCATTCAGCCGCCTATGCATTGCTGTCGGTGATCAACGATATCCTCGACTTTTCCAAAATCGAAGCCGGCAAGCTGCAACTTGAGCGTACCCCATTCAACTTGAGGGATTTTCTCGGTGAAGCACTTAAGATATTGGCTGGCAAGGCGCATGAGAAAGACTTAGAACTGGCTTACCGGGTGGCACCGAACGTGCCGGATCGCCTGGTAGGTGACCATCACCGATTTCGGCAGGTGCTTCTCAATCTTATCGGCAATGCCCTCAAGTTCACTGAATCCGGCGAGATCGTCGTTTTTGCCCAATGTAAATCCCTGAAAGGCCGCCGACTGACGCTTCATGTGGCTGTCAAAGATACCGGTGTGGGGATTGCCACGGGTAAACAGGCATTGATTTTTGAGGCCTTCAGGCAGGCGGATGGCAGTACCAGCCGAAGATACGGCGGCACGGGCCTTGGCCTGGCGGTATCCGCGCAGCTGGTTAACCTGATGGGCGGACAGATCGGCCTGAAAAGCGAATTGGGCAAGGGCTCTATTTTTCATTTTACGATTGCCTTTGACGTCGAATCCACTCCAGCAGACGGCGCCGTACTGCCTGCGGCGATGGATACCCGCGGTCTACGGACATTGGTCGTAGACGACAATGTCACCAATTCAAAAATTTTGTACGAGATGCTCTCCAGTTGGAAAATGGTTCCCCAATTGGCTGCTTCCACAGTGGATGGGTCTGTATTGCTTGATAACGCGACTAGAAGTGGCCGCGGGTTCGATTTGGTCTTGATTGATTCGGACCTCCCCGATTCGGGGGCCATGTCACTGGTCCGGCAGGTCAACGCATCGAACGGTAATGCGACCCGGGCCATTTTGATGCTCACCA
>JASFFF010000258.1:0-5811 GCA_050124445.1 Desulfosarcina sp. | reverse complement strand
TGGTTCAGATACTGGGTTGCTGAAATATCGAAGGCACCCACCCCAACCAGCATCCCTCCCAGTATTCCCACAAAGTCGGCATATATGCACAAAAGCGGCATCATCAGCATCAGGGCTGAGATGCGCGGCAGCACCAGATAGTCCATGGGGGCAACGCCAAGCGTTTGCAGGGCATCGATCTCTTCGTTGACCTGCATGCTTCCCAAATTGGCGGCAAAGGCCGCCCCGGTCCGCCCGGCCATGATGACCCCGGTCATGACCGCCCCCATCTCCCTGGCCATACCGATTCCCACCAGATCGGCGATATAGATCTGAGCGCCGAAGAGTCGCAGTTGAACCGCCCCCATGAAGGCCAGGATCAATCCCACCAGCAGGCTGATCAGGGAAACGATTGGCAGCGCCTGCCAGCCGCAGGCCTGAACGATCTGAAGCACCTCCGCCATGCGAAATTGCGCCTTCCCTCTGACCAGCCGAATCCCGGACAGGGCCAGTTCACCGATGAAGTCGAACGTATCCACCACGGTTCTGCCGGCCCGCAACCCTACCTCTCCCAAGCGTTCCAGAAGGGATGCCTTGCGCTGCGACGTGCTGTCGTCGGCTGTGGAGGCAGTGCCCTTGGATAAGGAGAGCAGGCGCCTGGCGCCGGCAGGCAGGCCGTCTACATCGACTTCGAGGTTCAAGGCGGCGCAGCGCCCCACAACGGCGGATACAAACACAACCAGGCTGCTGTCCCATTCATCTAAATGTCGGCTATCGAACCCGATCCTGCGTATTTCGGGTTCGCTCAGCAATAAATGGGCATCAGCGCCGGAGGGCGCACCCAGGCCGATCTGCCAGCGGCCCTTTAGGGCAAGCATCAGGGTGCCATCGGTCAAGCGGTTGTGTTCCAAGGTTGCCTTCATGATGAAACTGCTGCCAATTTGCGGTATTTAGCGGCATAGAATATCACAGCACCGCGTAAAATGCGCCGTTTTTCTGCCATTATCCCCAGCGGCGCACCGGCTCGATGACCCGTGGAAGACACGGGATGACCAGTCGAGTCAAGGCGCTATCCTATTGGACGGCCAACTGGAGGAAATCCAGTACCCGTTGTTCCAGATAGGGATAGAAGGGATTCCACTTGATTCGCAACATCGCCGAAGCGGGGATTTTGATCACGCCCCGTTCGCCGCGAAGGGTGATCTTGCTTAGGGCGAGCCCCGGGTTGGACACGGCATCGGAGGCACCGTAAAGTGGGTCCTCAAAGGAAAAGGGCAGTGCCACGTGTGAGAGCGAGTGAACCCCCTCCGGCCACTGCCAGGCCAGCGGTTCTGCAGATTGTGCGGCCAGATTGCCACCACTGCGATGAACAACCACGCGCCGACTGGTTGGGTGCTCATTGGTTACCAGGTCAAAGACAAAACGCTGAGTCGCCTTGCCGGCCAGTTCACGCAGTCGCACCAAAGGATCCACGGTCAACAATTCGTCGATATCGGCTTGACGATTGATGTCGAACACCACCAGTTCGTTGCCGGGATTGGTCAAGCGCTGGTAAAGACCGCTGAAGACCGCCCGAGTCGACACGGTGGCATCCACGAGCGATTGAAAGGTCAACGTCTGCGGGAAACGATCCAGTACACCATCTGCCAAGGCCGCATCCAGACGCAATTGAATGGTATTTGATAAACGGTATACCTGGTCCCCTGCGTTGATGGCAAAAGAGCTGTATTTGTATGGGTTGTACTCCAGTGAGATGCTGTTCCAGGCCAGTTTGGGCAGGCCCAGCCACCGTCCCAACCGGGCTTGCCATACAGACAGTGCCGCCAGCGGGGTCACCCCCATGGCCGGTGCGATAAGAACGATTTTTTTAACCGCCGGCACATCTGCGTCATCCAGTGATTCCAGTGCGTAGTTGACGGCCAGAGCACCGCCGGTGGAATAGCCAACCAAAAAGATGGGCCTGCCTTGAACCCGATCCTTGAGGTGCCGCATGGCCAGTCGCACCGCTGCAGCCATATCTTCCCACGTCGGATGGATCAAACCCGAAGGAACCGTACCGTGGCCGGGTAGCCGCAGGCCGATCACCCAGGCCCCGGCATTGTTGAGCCGTTGGCCCAAAACCCGCAGGCTGTATGGGGAATCGGACATGCCATGCAGCAGCAAAACACCGGCAGTGGGTTGGCTGTTGGCCAGTTCGAAGCTGCGATTCCAGTTTCTTTTCCATCGGCCGGGATCGGAGAGGCTGCCACGGTGGTAGCGCTGAATGGGACCTCTCTCCGCGCGCGGAACCCGATCCAACACCAGACGTTCCAACTGCTGGAACAGACGATCTTCTAGCGCCAGGTAATCCTTCCAATCGGTTACTGAAGATTCGGCCGTATATTCGGCATCCAAAATGACCTCATGCCACCTGTTGAGATCCGGTCGACTTTCGAGTAAAAAAACCGCTGCCAGTACCAACGCAACGAGCCCGCCAATGGCGGCGCATAGGCATGCGAAAAGACCTTTTTTTACTATTGTCTGTACTGGAGGTTTCAGCATTTGTTCAGCGACACGTTCAGGAAACGATGACTCACTTCTTAAAGTGCGATGTGGCTTTGTCGAACGCAGCGGACAAGGCCTTCCATGCCTCCTCAGCACCATCCTTGACATCATCCCAGGCGTTTTCACTGGCCACTTCAAGATCGACGATCTTCTCTTTCATTTCTTTGCGGAACTTGCGATACTCTTCCCGTTTGTCTTCATACTCTTTGATAATATCGGCACTTGCATGCTGGATACCGGCCTCAAACTTGTCACGCTCACGACTCCAACGGTAGTTCAACTCGTCGTACTGTTTTTTCATCTGGTTCAAAAACGCATCTTTCTTGTCGGTCATGGTTTTTCTCCTTGTTTGATACCGATGGAAACTAACTCCCTGGATCTTGCACGCATACCGACGGCATAAAAGTGAGCTGCGGCGGCGGACTTAAGCGATGGCTGGGCGGGGAAACCAACATGCAAACAAATAAAGAACCACCCACGCCAGAACACCGAACGCGTGCATATATTGGAGCGGCTACTGCTTCGGCTTATAGCTGAACTTCTGCCCGCCGATCGCCGCTTCGTACATCAGCCCGCCTTTGGTGTAAACGAATACCGCCATGCCTTTGTGGTATTTTATTTCGGCCTGGGCTCCGGTAGCCGGGCCGGCACTGGCACCGGCAGTGGCGCCTTCAGTACCGGCTTTGGCCTGCACACCGGCGGTGATTGCTACCGCAGATGCCGCCGCGTCAAATTCGAAATTGCCACTGGTGAATTCGTCGAAAGCCCGCTTGTCTTGAAAAAAAATCATTTGGCTGAAAGCTTGGCCGCCCAACTGAAAGCCAACCGATATGCATTCATTGATACTACTCCTTCTTTGTATTTTCGTTAAATTCCGTTCTATCGATTTTGGTTATCTCCGAATTCTGGAGGGTCACCGTACTGCCGCTTGCGGCATCTTCCAATTTGACGGCGCCGCCTTTCTCTTCATTAATTTTCTTGGTGTAGTAAGTCTTGCCGCTGGCCGGATCGACTACTTTGTAGTAGTAGCCGCTGCCGCAGGCAACAACAAAAAGGGCCAACGTGACTGCTAACAGTACTTTTCTCATTTTCTTTACCTCCATGGTTTAGGTGAAACGCAAAATGGGCAGGATTCAAAAAAGATACAAATAATGACTCAATGATTCCTCAGGGCCTGTTATTCGTGCTGACAAGGTTAATGGTACCGCTTTTCCCGGAACGACACTGCGAGGAATCAATGATTAGAAGCTGTTTCAAAATGGCATCCAATGCACACTGGATAACAGTGCGACGATTATACCAGATAAATCAATGCATGCAATGCTTTAAACGAGGGCCTGGTTACGTTTGGTTCCGCAGGGCATAAGGACTGATTGAAGAACCTCGCAGCAAGCTGCGAGGAATCTTCGACCGTTTGGTTATCCTCAAGATGCAGGGATGCGCCACAAAACTTGCAATGGGGTGCCTCGCTGTCGCGTCCTTCGGCGCTGCACTCGGGGCACGCCTGGGTGGACCCCCGGCTTGTAAATGATTGGGACAGTTCCCCACGGTCACAATGCCGGTCGGCACGGCGATAATTCCGTGGCCGAAAATCATGATCATCGAGGCAAGCACCTGACCCAACCCGGTTTGGGGCGAAAGGTCGCCATAACCGACGGTGGTCAGCGTAACGATGGCCCAGTAAATGCTGCGGGGGATGCTGATGATAAGGATAATGTCAAAGCCCTTGCCCGCCGGGGTGTCAACCTCGAAGATCACTTCATGCAGCACCATCCACCAGCGTGCACGCGGCAGCGAGTCCTCCCGGTGATCCGCCCTTAATTGGATTCATTTCATCGCTGCTCAAAGTAGATAACCGCCCATCATGGTCCGTATGCCCATCTTTTTTTTCCGACCAGCGCCAATCCCACCAGAACCTTTACGCGTGCTTCATTCAATGGTAGCTTTATCCATATTCGCCTACGAAAAAGCACCAACCGATTGTTAACGCAATATTAACGAGGGCATTAAACGATGAAGTTCTCCATTCCGCCACAGCGAACCGCATTCATCTTACTGGGCACCCTGATGCCGCTTTTCATATACGGTGTTTCCATTGCCGCCGTCCCCCAACCCTCCACAGTGGCTATCGACTGGTTTACCTTGGGCATGGGCCTTTTCGGTGGCCTGGCCCTGTTTCTCTCCGGGCTGGACATGCTCTCCGACGGTCTCAAGAAAGCCGCTGGAGAGACACTCAAAACCTTGCTTTCCAAAATGACCACCAACCGCTTGTTGGGTGCATTTACCGGTGCCTTCGTCACCGCCGTTCTCAACTCCTCATCGGTAACCACAGTGCTGGTGGTCAGCTTCATCACCGCCGGCGTCATGACCCTGACCCAATCGGTGGGCGTAATCATGGGCGCCAACATCGGTTCTACCATGACCGCCCAACTGCTGGCGTTCAACGTGTCCGCTTATGCCCTGCTGCCCATTGCCGTCGGTTTTTTCATGACCTTTACCGCCAAGACGGAAAGGATTAAATACACCGGCATGATGGCCATGGGGTTGGGGCTGGTTTTTTTTGGCATGGGCATCATGAGTGAAGCCATGACCCCCTTGCGCTCCTACGAACCCTTCATGACCTTTTTGAAAAACATGGAGCAGCCCATCTTCGGAATCCTGGCCGGGGCCGTGTTTACCGGGCTGGTTCAATCGTCCGCCGCCACCGTGGGCATTGCCATTGCCATGGCCACCGAGGGGCTGCTCACCCTGCCGGCTGGCATCGCCCTGGCCCTGGGCGCCAATATCGGCACCTGTGTCACGGCCCTTTTGGCAGCCATCGGCAAACCGGAGGAGGCGGTACGGGCGGCCATTGTGCATATCTTTTTCAATATTGTCGGCGTATTGATATGGCTGCCCTTTATCACCCATCTTGCCGATCTGGCCGTGGCCATCTCGCCGGCGGGAACCACCGGGGGGATACCCCGGCAGATCGCCAATGCCAACACCTTGTTCAATGTAGCCAACACCTTGTTGTTCATCGGTTTCACCCCCTGGTTTGCCCGTCTTGCGGTCAAATTGTATCCCGGACGGCCCCAACGGCCCGGCATCATCATCGCGCCCAGGTATCTGGATGAATCAGCCCTCACGGTGCCTGCATTGGCTTTGGAACAGGTGCGTCGTGAATTCGGCCGCATGGGACGCATCGCCGCCACCATGCTGTCGGAAATGCCCCATGCCGTGCAGGAAAAAGACCTTGACCACGTTGAAACCATCGTCATGCTCGACGACAAGGTCGACATCCTGGAA
>JASFFF010000257.1:0-5826 GCA_050124445.1 Desulfosarcina sp. | reverse complement strand
TTCAATTTCCGAGTTCAAGCCGCCCATGACACCGCCGACGGCCACCGGTTTTTCGCCATCGCAGATCATGAGCATCTGGTCGGAGAGTCGACGCTCTTTTTGATCCAGCGTCGTAAAAGGCTCTCCCGCTTTAGCAGTTCGAACCACAATGCGATGCTGCGCCAAATTATCAAAATCAAAGGCATGCAACGGCTGGCCGGTTTCCAGCATCACAAAATTGGTAACGTCCACCAGGTTATTGATGGGGCGCACACCGACCGAGCGCAAGCGCTCCTGCAACCAGTGGGGAGACGGCGCCACGGTAATGTCATTGAGCAATCTGGCAGCATATCTGGGGCAATGGTCCGGGGCATCAATGGTCACCGAGGTTCGGACGCTGATATCGCCTTCGGCTTCGGGAAGGTCGAACACGGGCACCTTCATATCAACGCCTTGCAGGGCTGCTACCTCTCGAGCAACGCCCATCAAGCTCAGACAATCGGGTCGGTTGGGTGTCAATCCGATTTCAAGGACGGTATCGGATAGGTTCAAAGCCGACTTCAAAGGCGTGCCCGGCTGCAAATCGGGATCCAGGATCAAGAGTCCCGATGCATCGGGGCCCAATTCAAGCTCGTTCTCACTGCACAACATCCCCTCGGACGGCTCACCGCGAATAATGGTTTTTGCCACGGCAATGCTATTGGGCAGCCGTGCGCCAACCAGCGCCAGCGGTGCGTTTATGGCGGCAACCGCATTGGGGGCGCCGCATATGACCGAAACGACTCCCGCACCCGTGTCCACTCGGCATCGTTTCAATCGATCGGCATCGGGATGGGGCATCACCTCAACCACCCGACCCACGACCACCTGATTTAGAAAGTCATATCGATCTTCCACGGCTTCCACTTCAAGCCCCGCCATGGTCAGCGCATCTGCAAGCTCGGGAACCGCCATCTTGATAGGCACATATTCTTTCAGCCAGCTTAAACTTACTTTCATCGGTAGAGGACAACTCCCTTAAAATTGATGGTTCCGCAAAAAGTCCGATATCTGCGTTACGCTTCATCCCTCGTCACTGCGGAGTACCCGTAAGTACGCCTCATTCCTCGGGATGGAACAAGAATGTTCGCCGTAAGGATAAGAATCGATTTCCTGTTCGCTCGCTTAAGCTCGCTTTCGCGGCCCGCAAGCCTTGATCTCGGCGCTTTTTACAAAACCATCTATATTGAGACTTTTTACCGGTTTATCAAAATTGACTCAAAAATCGGTAGTCATTGTCAAAATAGCGCCGAATGTCATCAATGCCGTATTTTAGCATGGCAATGCGCTCCACACCCATGCCGAAGGCAAAGCCGGTATAGCGGCTGGTATCGTAGCCCACATTTTCGAACACCGCCGGGTGAACCATGCCGGAACCCAGCACCTCGAGCCAGCCGGTATGAGAACAGACCCGACATCCTTTGCCCCGGCAAATGACGCAACGGATATCCACTTCGGCGCTGGGTTCGGTGAATGGGAAGAAACTGGGTCTAAACCGCAACGTGGTCTGATCGTCGAACATCTGGTGGATGAACGCGGTCAACGTCCCTTTGAGATCGGCAAAAGAGATCTCGCGGTCCACCAACAGGCCCTCCACCTGATGAAACATGGGTGTGTGGGTCAAGTCGGAATCGCAGCGGTAAACCTTTCCAGGGGCAACGATGCGCACCGGCGGTGGCTGTTTTTCCATCACTCGAGGCTGCGTGGGAGACGTGTGGGTTCGCAGGACCACATTGTCGGAGACATAAAAGGTATCCTGCATGTCCCTGGCTGGATGATTTTTAGGAATATTGAGGGCTTCAAAATTATAGTAATCGGTTTCCACCTCCGGCCCCTCGACCACATCAAAGCCCATCTTTGCAAAAATGCGACAAATACGATTGGTAATCTGAGTGATGGGATGCAGCGACCCTTTTTGTGGCCTCCGTCCCGGCAAAGATACATCGATACGATCGGTGGCCCCCCGGTATATTTCGGCCAGGCGTGTCAGTGCAGATTTAAATTCAGATTCAAGGGCGCGCTTAATTTCATTGGCTCGCTTGCCTGCCTGGGGCCGCTGGTCGACGGGAAGGCTCGAGATGTTTCTCAGAAAGTGAGTGAGGTGCCCTTTTCGACCGAGGTACAAGGTGGCAAGATGATTTACCGCATCGGCGTCTGCCGCTGATGCCAGGGCTTCCATGGCGTCCGCGTATATCCGTTCTATGGTATTTTCCACGATCGTTGCTCTGTATATCGGGAGTGTCGCTGTTCCTCGGTCCCGCCGCGGCGGGACGAGGAAACCAGTCGCTATTTCTGCTAAAGGGGTAACCGGAAGGAAGTTCCGATACGGGCGGCGCCCGTCACGACAGACTATCCGGGCTTACCCTTGCTGTGATGCCAGCGTGGCAATCTGGGCAAATCCTGAAGGATCGGAGATGGCAAGATCGGCGAGCACTTTTCGATCCAGATTCACATCGGCCTTCTTCAGGCCACTGATAAAGCGGCTGTAAGTAAGGTCGTTCATACGGGCGGCTGCATTGATGCGGGCGATCCACAACCGACGGAATTGGCGCTTACGCTGTTTGCGGTCTCGATAGGAATATTGCAGGGCCTTGTCTACAGAATCGGCCGCCGTTCGAAACAGCTTGCTTCGCCCACCGCGAAATCCTTTGGCCAGCTTCAACACTTTCCGACGCCGTCTTCGCGCCTTGATTCCCCTTTTGATCCGCATGATCTCATCTCCTTTATAGCCGGATGGCCCCATCATCTCAGGCTGCGTCACAGCCCAGAATCCGCATTCGGCAATCTTTCTCTAGATAACAAATTGGGCAATGGTTACCCGTTGGGCAACAACAAGCGTATCTCTTTCATATCGCTTTTTTTAACCAGCTGCATCTTCTTCAACGACCGTTTGCGTTTTCGCGTCTTGCTGGTTAAGAGATGACTGTGGTGAGACTTTGAAAACCTGTATCGACCGGACCCGGTCTTTTTGAAGCGCTTCGCGGCGGCCCGGTTGGTTTTAATTTTCGGCATGGTCTCTCTCTCCTTGATTTAAAAACCGATGGCGCGAACGAAGCACCTGCGTTCACGCCAGCACATGAAACGGTCTGTTTCTTTATTTGCGGCCGTGCTACCAACCTGTGTCCCACAACCGGCCAATGGCCTGACAGCACTATTTGGGCGCCAGCACCATCATCATCGTCCGTCCTTCAAATTTGGGATACTGCTCAACAACGGCAATCTCTTCCAGTTCTGTGGCAATGTACTGCAGCAACTCTCTGCCACGGTCTGAAAGCGTAATTTCCCGGCCCCGAAACATCACGGTAACCTTGACCTTGTCTTTACGGTCAATAAATTTACGGATGTGCCCCATTTTCGTCTCGAGATCGTGCTCGCCGGTTTTGGGACGAACCTTGATCTCCTTGATCTGAAAAGTGGTTTGCTTTTTTTTGGCTTCTTGCTGCTTCTTGGTCTGCTCGTACTTGAACCGACCGTAATCCATGATCTTGCATACCGGCGGCTTCGCATTGGGCGAAATTTCGACCAGGTCCAGACCATAGTCATTTGCCTGGGCCAATGCCTGATGAATCGGAAGAATGCCAACCTGGTTTCCATCCGGGTCAATCAGGCGGACTTCTCTTACCCGGATACCCTGATTGATCCGCGTGGTATCGGGACGCCTTCTATCCATGTGTCTATATCTGGGACCAGCTATGCTTTCACCTCCTCAAGCCCTGTAGGTGTGTATCTGCCCGGCCGATGACGGCAGGCCCGACATTTTTTCCAATCAAATCACCAAACAGTGATCCGATACTAAACTTTAGTCCAATATATGACACTGTCGCCAAATGCAAGCAAAAAATGGAATCCGCGCAAAATCCGATCAAAGGGAAGGCAACTGTTCCATGGTGTAACGATAAAGCTGGCTGCCGGCCCAGTAGTCGTTCCCGGAATCTGCGAAAAAGCGCTGAAAAAGTGCTAAACTGCTTTCTCTGAGCACACCGGGAATCACTGTCAGCTGGGCATCACGATACAGGGGCGCCATGGTGCTGCGATCGCATCCGGTTCCGCCTCCCATCACATCTTCGTAGGCATAGACGATGCGGATGATGCCGCTGAGGATGATGGCCGAAAAACACATCAGACAGGGTTCCATCGTGCAATAGAGCGTCAGTGTCGAGCGGTCCACTGTCAGCCGGGCACGATTGAGCTCCCTGAGGGCATTGATTTCGGCGTGATCGATCTCATTACCCGCTCCGTCCGCCGTGCCGGTTCGATGCCCACACGCCACCATCGAATCTGCGCCTGCAATCACACATCCCACCGGAAACTCGCCAGCCGCCAATGCCGCTTGGGCTTGTTTCAGGGCCAGTGCCATATAATGCGTGTCAGCTGCCGAAATCGCCTCCATATTCATGCAATCCTGCAGGTCGTGTCGTCACACGGACAGCCGCCGTCAATTTCAAATGCATAAACAATCCTGGCTTCTTTTTCTAACCGATCCGCTGCAAGGCACGCCAAGTCATGGCGGGCCATGCGCCGGGCCAGCGTATCATGGGAAGGAATCCGCCCGAATCCCGAAGCAGTGCGCGTGCCGGTCTCTCCGTCCAGAATATCCGCTGACTCACCATTGGTGACCACGACCCAGGGAATCTGATAAGGCACCAGCAAGCGTGAGATGGCCAACGCCGGTCGATATCGGGTTACCAACGAACCCGGGCCGTATTTAATCACCATTGCTGTACGACCGTCGACCGCAACCGTGAAATCCACCAGAAGGCGCCCTTTACGCCTGCCGGCGGTAACGATCAAGGGGTGCCGAGGGCAAACGTCCATCTTTTCATGCCCTTTCTTCATCACCAGATAGCGGGCAATTTTCTGACGGTATCGCTCGTCATGGGTATCTGCAAGCAATTCACCGGTGATGAAATCTTTCAGTTCTCCCAGGATCAGGTGATGGCCTCCCATGTTTCACCCACTTAAGATAAAGGTTCGTTGGCGCCGTCGCTTCGCCCTTGCTGGCCAAGATACCGCTTTACAAAGCGAATGGTCTATGAATAGATAACGCTTCAATAATAATACCCTATTGATAAATTCACAAGCGGGGAGCCATGAACATCCGCGAGCAGTTTGAAAAACGCGAAACCAACTTCATGTCTCCGTTCGGCTGCCAGAGCGCCCAGACACGCGGCCGGAAACGGGAAGAGGCGCCATGTCCCATCCGTACCGCCTTCCAGGTAGACCGTGATCGCATCGTATATTCCAATGCATTCAGACGCTTGAAACATAAGACCCAGGTATTCTTGAACCCTCTGGGAGATGAATACCGCACCCGATTGACCCACACTCTGGAGGTGGCCCAAATCGCCCGAACGATTGCCCGGGCGATGTTTCTCAACGAAGACCTGGCCGAAGCCATTGCCCTGGGACACGATTTGGGGCACACGCCCTTCGGACATGGCGGTGAAGCCGTGCTCAAAGAAATTCACTCGGCGGCGTTTTCCCACCATAAGCAGAGTCTGAGAGTCGTGGATGTCATCGAAAACAACGGCAGCGGGTTGAACCTGACCCATGAGGTTCGCGACGGCATCATCAAACATTCCAAAGGGTACGGTAAAATTTTACCGGACGATCCCGATGAATTGGCCTGCACGATCGAAGGACGCATTGTGCGCATATCTGACATCATGGCCTACCTGAACCACGACCTGGACGACGCCATCCGCAGCGGTGTCATCCACGAAGCGCAAGTGCCGGACGTCTGCACACAGATTATCGGTCGAACGCATCAGGAGCGGGCCACCACCATGATTCGAGATCTGGTATTTT
>JASFFF010000256.1:0-5836 GCA_050124445.1 Desulfosarcina sp. | reverse complement strand
TCCTCCTGCTCCTCACCCTTCCCCTGAATATTCTAACCCTTGGGCTGTTCACCTTTGCCATCAATGCCATCTTGTTGATGATGGCATCCGGTGTCATCAGCGGCTTCGATGTCGACGGCTTCGGCGCTGCCCTATTGGGTGCCCTTCTGATCAGCGCCGTGAGTTGGCTGCTCACCTCATTTATCAGCGAACGCGGGACCGTTCAATTCATCGATCTGAAGCACAAAGGGGGAAATCGCTGGGAATAGCCAAGCGAGCAACAGCGTCGGCCAGCAGGGTTTCGCCTGCCTGCCCGCACGCCGTTTTCAACTTCAGGCAACCTGTATCGCTTTAAGCGCGGCCCGTTGGTCGGTTGCGCTGTAAAAGGCATTGGCCAACACCGGCTGGTCGTTCATGACGCCTTGCCAGGATGGGGTTTTCCGCACTCTTTACAGCGGCCGTCAGGCCCGACGACACCAATACAACTTTCATCGATACACAGGGTACGATTTTCCCAGGCGTCGTCCGATTCGTCTGCCACGGCTGCCGAATCGTCTGCCTGATGATGCACCTCACCAGCGATCGGCCGATCCGTCGGCAAGCCATCCATTTCCTCACCGGATGCAACTGCAAGGTCGCCCTCATAGGGCAGTCCGCATTCTTTGCAACGGCCGTCGACGCCGATGATCCCGATACAATTGCCATCACTGCACAGGGTTCGCTGTGCCCATTCCTTGTCCGACTTGGCCATGATCCGCCTCCTGCACTGATATTAAAACACAATGGCGGTTCATATCACAAGCGCCACCGCTTCTCAAACAGACGCCCCAACCGATTCAAAATGAGTGAACCGCTTCGAAACGGCATTATAATTTGACAGTCACCGAGCGATTCCGATACATTCCAGAAATCGATGCAGTCAGTAGGTCAAGGACCCCAAGCATGGCGAGTGGCTTGGATGACCGGCCTTTGGTCGGAATTGAAAAGGTCGCCACAAGGTCGATGCGCGTGATTGGTGTCGGCTGCGACGGACCCGCCAAAAAAACAAACCAATCGAACCAGTAACCGGTTGAAGACAAAGGATAACCGTGGTGAAAATCAAATCGGGCACCAGGAAGATAAGCCGCAACGCCCCTTGTCCCTGCGGTAGTGGAAAAAAATTCAAGCGGTGCTGTCTCAACAAACCCCTTTCAGCCCCATCAACCGATGTGCAATATGCAAAAAAACACCGCATTCGCATTAAAACGCCTGAACAGATTGAAGGCATTCGCCGGGCGGGCCAACTGGTAATCCAGACCCTGGACATGATCACCCGGCATATTCTACCGGGTACGACAACCAATCAAATTAACGCCCTGGTGCATGATTTTACCATCAGTCATGGCGCTGTGCCCGCACCGTTGAACTATCGCGGGTTTCCCAAAAGTGTATGCGTCAGTGTCAATGAGGTTGTCTGCCACGGTATTCCCAGTGGACGCAAACTAGCCGATGGCGACATCGTCAACGTGGATGTGACATCCGTTTTAAACGGCTACTATGCCGATGCCAGCAAAACCTTTTTTGTCGGCACCCCGGGTGGTAGCGCCCAAAAAATCGTCGACGTATCGCGGCGGTGCCTGGCGCAAGGCATGGCCGCCGCAACGGCGGGCAACACCATTGGCGACATTGGTCATGCCATCCAGTCATACGCGGAAGGACAGGGATGTTCGGTTGTACGCGAGTTTGTTGGCCACGGTGTCGGTCTGGATTTTCACGAAGCGCCCCAAATACCCCACTACGGCAAGCCGGGCACCGGTGTGCGGCTGATGCCCGGGATGGTCTTCACCATTGAGCCCATGATCAACCTGGGAAAAAAAGAGTTGGTTGTCTTGGACGACGGCTGGACGGCGGTCACCAAAGACGGCTCGCTCTCCGCGCAGTTTGAACAGACCCTGTTGGTCACCGAAACCGGCTTTGAAAGCCTCACCCCTTACCCGTTATAGCCTATCCCGGTTGACCGAATCTCATAAAGTGAACTGGCCGATAGGGGATCTATGGCTATTTTTGGGAGTGACGCGAGATGGGTTTTAGGTGTGCGCACCTTGGATCCAGGCCGCCAGCAGGAGTGATCCGGCGATAACGCTGCACAGCACCTGTCCCTTCCTGCCTGCCGGCGAGGGCACCCACAATTGATAGGCCCCTCCCATTACAAGGCCGGAGAAAAATCCGAACAGATGGGCACCCAGATCACTTCTGGCACCTGCTCCCAAAAAAGCCAGCAGGGCCACACCCGCGCCAAAGGCCACCAGCACCGCTTTCCAGCCCCTGCCGGATCTCATGGCGTTTACCGCCCGTATGGCACACACGATGCCGACCAACCCAAAAACGGCCGTCGATGCGCCTATGGAAATGTGGCCGGTTTCATGGGCCACAGCATTGACCAGGTTGCCGATAATGCCGCAGGCAAGCGCCATCAGCCAACCGACACCGGTACCGGTCATCGCGCACACGACGCTACCGAAAAGGGCAATGGCGACCATGTTTCCGGCAAGATGGGCGGCATCGGCATGCAGCACGAGGGCGGTGGCGCTGCGGTAGGCCTCGCCATGCAAGATACGGCGGGCATTGGCCCCGAAAACGCTGATATAATCCTCCGGCGCAATACTGGACATCACACTCAGGTGAACGATGAGCAGCCCAACGGCCACCGCAATCCCGGAAAAATTGTTAGGCAGATGGGTTTGAGGGGAGACAGGGGCATCTTCTTCAATCGCGGGATTCTCGGCCTGGTAGCGACGGACGGCGTTTATGGCCGCATCGACCCGACTTTCGGGCACGTCAATGCGGTAGCGGTTGTTCTCTCGAATTACACGATTGCCGATACCGGCCGAACTAAGGACCAGGCTAAATGTATCCGCCGCTTCCCGGCTGAGTAGAACAAAAAGGGGTACCATGATTTGCCAGGGTCTGTGTCAGACCGATGGAGGCATCTGCTGGGCAACGGTTGGGTGGTACCGTTGACCGATTGAGAAGTCGCTGAGCGGGACAGATGGTTGAAAAGGCTTTTGCGTATAACCGGTTTGCATGGGATGCCGTCTACATATCTTTCGATTCGACATCCTCATCTTCATCCGCTTCATCCTCAGCGTCGTCGTCGAAGTCGTCGTCATCCAGATCGGCTTCTTCGTTGGCTGCGGCCAGCCGTGCCTCGGCGGCCCGAATAAGGGCCTCTTCCCGGGCCTTTTTCCTCCTTTGGGCCATTTCTAGTTCGTGGGTCTGCTTGGCCGTCTCAACCGCCTGTCGCGCTAGTTTTTCTCCCCCCAATTGCAGATAGGCCACAACCGTCTTTAACAGCGCTTCATCTTTTTTCAGGTCCAACGGAATTCGTCTCGCGACGCGTTTGAAGGATCCCATCAGATTGTTAGGCACCTCGATCTTATCGATCATCGATAACTCCTTGCTTCAATTGTCGGTGGCTGCATTATAAGTCTAATGGCGAAAAAGTAAAGCATTTCACATTCGGGTGGTTTATTGGGTAAACCGATTTTAATAACGAAAAGCTGCCGGATGCGCAATTCGGACGAATGCGTCCATGGTGCAGCATGATCGTTCAGGCGAATCGGGCATTGACAGGTGCCTGGGCAGCGCCTAAGAACCATTAATGGTCGATCGGGCAGGTGCGGCCGAAAACGACCCAACATATGCAAGGAGGGATCACCATGGCGCTGAACCTGGATGCCATCGGCAAGCCCATCGGCCCAATTAAACGAAACTATTCGTGGAAAGATGCGGTTCTCTATGCCCTGGGGATCGGTGCCGGGTTTTCAGAGCTGCACTACTGCTTTGAAAAAAACCTCAAGGTCATTCCAAGCTTTTCCGTCGCCATGATTTTCGATTTTCTTTCCCAGGCGGCCGTCACCTCAGGTGTCAATCTGGCAGGCATCCTTCACGGAGAACAGGAGCTGATTTTCCACCGGCCCATCCCGCCGGAGGGCGCGCTGATCACAACGGGAACCATCGTCGACTGTTATGACAAAGGCCGCGACAAAGGCGCCCTCGTCGTGGCCCAAAGCGAAACCAGCGATATAAACGGTCAAAAGCTGTTTACCAGCATCATGACCATCTTCGGACGCCTGGATGGCGGATTCGGAGGCAAAGACCGCAAGACCTCCCCCGTGGTGTTTCCTGACCGGGCGCCCGATTTCACCGTGGAAGCATCCCCTTCTGTGGATCAACCCCTGCTCTACCGACTCTCCGGAGACATCTTTCACCTGCATGTGGACCCTGAATTCGCAAAATCGGCGGGATTCGACATGCCCATTATGCACGGGCTGTGCACCCATGGTTTTGCCTGCCGGGCCCTGATCGCCTCCCTGGTGCCGGGGCGTCCCGAATTGGTGCGCCGGCTGGCCTGCCGCTTTTCGAAAGCCCTGTATCCAGGCATCCCCATCCGCACAGTAATCTGGAAAACCGGCCGCGGCCGGGCCGTCTGGCGAACGATCAATACCCAAACCGAAGAAATCGTTATCGACAACGGTGAATTTGAATACGGCGATGTTCCCCGAGATCAAATTCGATTCGATGGCCGGGTGGCGATCGTTACCGGTGCAGGTGCGGGTTTGGGCCGGATTTATGCGCGGGAGCTGGCCCGCCGGGGGGCCAAGGTAGTGGTCAACGATCTGGGCGGGGCGCGGGACGGCACCGGTGGCGGGTCATCCGCTCCCGCGGACCGGGTGGTGGCTGAAATCCGGGATGCCGGCGGCGAGGCCGTGGCCAACCATGACGACGTGGCCACGATCGATGGCGGTGCCAACCTCGTCGACACCGCCATTAAGGCCTTCGGCGCCGTGCACATAGTGATCAACAATGCCGGCATATTGAGAGATAAAAGCTTCGTCAAGATGACGGCCCAAAATTGGCAGGCCGTGATCGATGTGCACCTGAAGGGAGCTTTTAATGTCACCCGGCCCGCATTTGCCGTCATGAAGGAAAACGGATTCGGGCGCATCATCATGACCACGTCTGCGGCTGGTCTTTATGGCAACTTTGGCCAGAGCAACTATGCCGCCGCCAAGATGGGCTTGGTGGGTTTGATGAACACCTTGAAACTGGAAGGGAAAAAATATGACATCAAAGTCAATGCAGTGGCACCCATCGCCGCCTCTCGCCTGACCGAAGATGTCATGCCGCCGGATCTATACCAACAATCCAAACCCGAATTCGTCTCCCCGCTGGTGCTCTACCTGTGCTCGGATCGCTGTTCGGTCAGCGGCCATGTCTACAATGCCGGCATGGGCCTTTTCAGCCGGGTGGCAATGGTCACCGGACCAGACCACCTGCTGGCCCAAAACGATCAGATCCCCTCGCCCGAATCGGTCATGAACAGCATTGAAACCATATCCAGTCTGGCGGGGGGCAAGATCTACCCTGATCTCAACGCCCAGGTAAGCCACAGCCTGGCAGTCTTGTCGACCCCGGCATCAGCGTTTGCGGACGAAGAATCGCCCGCGTCCGGATTTTTCACAGTCGCAGCAGTGTTCGACGCCATGCCCGGCGCCTTCAACCGCAACGCGGCCGCCGGGATTCAGGCGGTGTTTCAATATCGTATTTCAGGAAGTGGCGGCGGGGATTGGTATTGCGCCGTCCAAAAGGAAGTCTGCAAAGTTAGTGCGGGCATCCATGACAACCCAACCTGCACCTTGAAGATGGCGGAGGCAGATTTTTTAAACATGATCAACGGCCAACTGCTGCCCATGCAGGCCTATACTTCGGGCAAACTGAAAATTGAAGGCGATACGATGAAGGCCCAACTGATCGAGCAGCTTTTTTCGTTCAACGTTCCAATCGCCTAAATGACCCAACAGCGAGGCAGGCTCAC
>JASFFF010000255.1:0-5842 GCA_050124445.1 Desulfosarcina sp. | reverse complement strand
GCAGGGGAGGTGGCGTTTAAGATATATGCCGGCGGGATCAGTGGTGATGAGGTCGATGTTCTCAGAAAAATGCGTGTCGGCCGGCTGCATGCCGGTGGCTTTTCCGGGGTGGGGTTGGGGTTGGTCCTACCAGAGATTCGGGTACTGGAGGCACCGCTGTTGTTTCGCAACCACGCCGAGATTGACTTTGTCAAGGACAAGATGTTCGATGCGTTTGCCACCCGGTTTGAAGACAAAGGCTATGTTCTGCTTGGTTTTGCCGAAGCCGGCTTCGTGTATCTTTTTTCCAGGCACCGCATTGACAGCGTCGACAGCTTGAAACAAAGCAAAATGTGGGTCTGGAAAGGCGATCGGGTAGCGGAATCATTTTTGGATGCCTTCGGCGTGCCGGCTTATCCCCTCCAGCTTGCCGATGTCAATACCGGGCTGGATACGGGTATGATCGATTCGTATTATTCGCCGCCACTTGCATCGGTTGTTTTCCAGTGGTACGCGAGGGTGGCCTACATGCTCGATTACCCCATGGTAAATGCAACCGGCGCCCTGTTGATGAACAAGCGCACCTTTTATCGCCTGAGCCCGAAAAATCGCGACATTGTCCGGCGATTGGCCAAATCCCATGCCCATCGACTGGTTCAGCTCACCCGAAGGGACAATGCCGAAGCCGTGCAGGTGTTGGCCGATGCAGGTATAGAACGCGTTTTGCCCAGCCAAGAGCTGATCGCCTCCTTTGAGCAAAGCGCCCAAAAGAATTATCAGATGAGCATTTCCTCGCTCTATTCGAAAGCCTTGTTCGACCAGATCACCGGCTTGATCGCGCACTATCGAACAGCCAAAGACGCCAACCGGCAGCCGGCAGACAGCAACTAATGCGTCCAACCAGAAATGGGCATCATGAAAGTCATCAAACGCCTCGACGATGAACTGGCGCGCTTGGAAAAAGGTGCCATTATTATCTGCTTCTCGATGCTCGTCGCTGTGATTGTTTTCAACATCCTTTCTCGCCACGTGCGGCATCTGCCATCCCATCAATTTTTCGAAGCCGGTCCCCACCTGGTTTTATGGCTGTCGCTAATGGGAGCCTCCTTGGCATTGAAGCAGCAACGGCATATCCGCCTGGAGTTGATCCTGCGTTATTGTAGCGACCGCCTGCGGCGGTGGGCCGCAGTCGTCGTCAATCTGTTTGGCATGCTGATTATGGCCATCCTTTTCTTGAGCGCACTCGTTTTCGTTAAAAACGAAATCGCCATGTTTGACCGATGGGGACTGTTGTCACTTATTTTCCCGTTTTTTTTCGGCGTGGCCACCTTCCGGTACTTGGTCGGCCTGCTCACTACCATGTCACCCGAACCGACGGCAGACGCGACCGCGTCTCACTTATCCGAACCATGAATCCACTTGCTCCGGCAATTGCCGCCATCGCTGTTCTGGCTTTGCTGGAGATGCCGGTTTTTACCGTCATTGCTGCGCTTTCCATTGCCTGTCTTTTCCTTGTGGACCATGACCCGCTGGCCCTGCAAATGGTTATCATCGAAATGAATCGTCTTGGGTCCATGCCGGTGCTTGTGGCCCTGCCCCTGTTTACCTTTGTGGGCTGCCTTCTGACCGAAACGCAGGCACCCCGGCGAATGATGCATTTTATCCAAGCGTTGTTGGGGTGGCTGCCGGGGGGGCTTGCCATGGCCGCTCTTTGCTCTTGCGCCCTGTTCACGGCGCTTACCGGCGCAAGCGGGGTAACCATCGTCGCCCTGGGCAGCATTCTCTACCCGGTGATGCGCAACAACGGATATGGCGATAAATTCTCCCTGGGGCTTTTGACCACTTCTGGAAGCCTGGGACTGCTGTTCCCTCCCAGCCTGCCGGTGATTCTGTATGCCGTCGTCGCCCAGGTCGATATCGGCAAGATATTTAAAGCGGCGTTGCTGCCGGGTCTGCTGCTCATTGTGGCGCTGTGCGGTTTTGCATTTTGGGTGCAGCGGGTCAAGGTGAAACCGGCCTCTGTTGGCGGGTACCCCGTTAAAACGGTCATCTCCGCTTTTATGGCCGCCATTTGGGATTGGCCGGTTATCGGTTTGGTCATCGTTGGGGTGTACGGGGGATACGTCACGATTGCCGAGGTATCTGCGGTTGTCCTCGTCTACGTGGTGGTGGTGGAGTGTTTCATTTTGAAGGAGGTTTCCTTTTTCCAAAAGCTGCCGGCAGTCATGATCGAAAGCGCAGTCTTATCCGGCGCCATCATTGTCATCTTGGGGGTTGCCTTGGGGTTTACCAGTTTCCTGGTCGACGAACGGATTCCCACTCGGATTTTTGAATTGTTAATCGCGTTCAGCGACAGCAAGCTCCTGTTTTTGGCGGGCTTGAACCTGTTTTTGCTGGCGGTCGGTTGCATCATGGACATCTTTTCGGCCATCGTCATCATTGTGCCCATTATCGTGCCCGTCGCACTCTCATACGGGGTGGATCCCGTTCACCTGGGTGTGATTTTTCTGGTCAACCTGGAGATCGGTTACGCCACCCCCCCGGTGGGCATCAACCTATTTATCGCCAGCCTGAAGTTTCGAAAACCCATAACCACCCTCTATCGTGCATCGATTCCATACTTGATGGTCATGTTGGCAATGCTTGTGCTGATCACCTATGTACCTTGGTTGAGCCTATTCGTGGTCAAATAAGGTGGCGTGATTGCCGCAAGGTGCGTTGCCATGCTTTCATATGATGTCAAAAGGGCGCCCCACCGACATCCACCGGCACCTTGGTTGGTTACCTCAAGTCATTGTCATCCGGCGCATAGCGTCTCTGGAACGGGTTGGCACCTGTTTAAAAAGCACCCAATTGACAATCGACCACCTTGATACTCATGCTTTCGCAGGCACAGCCCACTTCAAGTCTGGGCAGATCCAGCTGTCGGGCCACCGCCCAGGCGGCGATGCAGGTGATCCGATCGGACTTGACAGAACTTAAAATGGCATTTTTGACAGGCGGCGGCACGATGGTAGATGGCTCCACCGCCTTGCCGTTGGACCCCCCGTGTCCGAACAGTCCCAACTGGCAATTGCTGATTCGTTTTTCCAGCAGATCGATATTCGTGCCGACTTGCATCGGCGTGCAGCCGCATTCCTGGGCTATGTCGTGGGCTGCGGCGCAGCTGATGCGTGCGTTCTTTTCGCGCATGCCGATCCTGTCGGCGATGGCGGTGTCGATGGTTTTACCGGGGTGTTTGGCCGCATAGTGGCCGGCATCGCTGTGTACCATGATCACCTCGTTTCTCTGCAACCGTCACTGTTTGTTTCTCATTCCGGCCACCACCCAACTAAGCGCCCACCCGACAATCACCGGTCCCATGCCGATCACGGCAAACGGAATCAAGGTATCCTGCCAGGGCTTGAGATGAAAGGCCCAAGCCGTGGGCCAGAGTATGGATAAAACGATGGCCAGCCGCAGGGGCCAAGTGACCCTCACGGCTGGTCGGCGCAGGTTGGTGGATGGAGGTGCCGGTCGTGGTTTCATCAACCGGGGCAACAGAAATAGACCCGAAACAATGAGCACGATGAGCAGAACTTCCTGTACGCCTGAAAACATAGGGCCCTTTGCCGCGGCGGGTTTGGCGATTGTCAACAAGGGCATCTTTTTTATCATAAACCCCGTGCTTAGGCAAACCGCGGCCTGCACCGATCCATTGGGCAATGGCCGTCCTGGGCGATGCGAGATGTAAAGGCCAGCTCCGGCTCCGGGGTTGGTCGAAGCGAGTCAACGCATCTTACTGCGTAACTGGTTGCGGTTGTGACCGGGTGCATCGTGCCCGGTTTGAAGACAACCAATCCCCGGTTTTTTTGAAGTTTTGCAGCCACGGTTCGATAGTATGATTAAGACGCCCGGGTAAATTGGTTACCGGCCTACGGCTGCGGTTTTGGAAATTGAATCATGGACATTCAGTGGATGCTGCAAGAGCGGCAGAAACCGACCCAAACAGGAAAAAGCCTGGCACCCAGCCGGATGCTGCGAGCAGGCGACCAATTGGCGGCGTCGGTGTTGGAAAGTTGGGGAAAAAACGACGCCCTGCTTTCATTTGACCGCTTCAACGCCTATGCCAGACTACCGCTCCCGGTCAAGGCCGGTCAGGTGATAACCATCCGCCGGGAACCGGACGGAGGCTCACTGCGCATGGTCCTGGCGCCGTCCCACGGTAGATCGAAGACGGTTTCCACCAGCAAAGACCTGTCGATCCAGCGGTTCGAACCGGTAGGCGACAAACCCTTTCTTTCAACCCATGCAGACCAGCTGACACCCGGTGAAATCCTTCGTGGACGAATGACCGGATTTGAAAAAGAGGGTTTGCAATTATTAGATTTCGAACGATTTAAAGTTTTTGTCAGGATTGAGCACCCCGTTCGGCGGGGCCAAATCGTCACTTTGCGCGTTCACAAAAGCGAGCATGGTTTCGACGTGGCCGCGGTTGACATTCGTCAACCACCCAATGCCGAAAATCGGCTGCTGCATACGACTGCGCGTGGGGCGATAACCGGACAGCCGGTTGATGGCCGCGGGACCCCAGATCCAGACGTGGCCGTCTGGTCATTGCCCCCGATGGCCAATGGCCGCGGGACGACCGTCTCTGGCGCCGGAGCGGCAGAATCCATCCCCCCCTCGACTGTCGACATGGCCCGGCTGCACGAACAAATCCAGCATTTAGTTGAAGCGGTATCGTCGCAGCCTGCCTCTGTATGGCCCAAACCATCCAACCTATTGACCCGCGCCTTACACAACCTGCAGCAGATCCTGAGTCCGGTATCACCAGAAAGCGGCATGGCTGAACTGGTTAAACGGATCAGGGATTTTGTTGAGAATTCTGGCATCTATTTTGAGAAACGCTTGGAACAGGTTATCCAAGACCCGAAGGGCCGGTCGACCTCCATTGTCGCAGCTGATTGGTCCGCAGCGCCGGGCATCCGCAACCTAATGGAAAAGGATTTGAAACCAAACCTATTGATATTGAAACAGTTTATTGATTCTACAGCCTCGGAATTAAAGCCTGCGGACAGGCAGATGCTGGAGGCTTTTAAAAGCGTTGTCCAGCGGGCGCTGTCCCACATCGAACAGCAGCAACACCTGGCCACCCAAAGACCCGTTGATCCAGATCTGTTTCAGGTCTTTTCCCACGCGATGTTTCTCACAGACAGCCTGCGACATGCGCGGCTCAAGATATATTATGCGCCCAGAAAAACAAGGTCCGGCACCCATACAGATCCTCGTGTATCCTTGCTCTTGGAAATGAATCGCCTGGGAACCGTTCGAACCGATTTGTGGAACGTGGGCAGAGCCCTGAACGTTACTTTTTTCGTCCAACGTGCTGACATCAAGGCAGTCATCGAAAACAAGCGACACCGCATAGGGGCAATCCTCGAACGGTTGTTCGACACGGTTGCCGTCCGTGTGGTGGTCAACCAAAATAAGATTGATGCCTTCGATGGACAGGACCTATCTCTTTCCGAGCATCGACTGGTGGATGTGAGCGCATGAAAGCCAAACGGATGAAAAAAGCTGCCGCGATCCATTATGATCAGGCCAAGCGCTGCGCCCCCCGGGTGGTGGCCAAGGGAAAGGGGCATATTGCCGATCAAATCGTCCAGGTTGCCCAGAAAAACGGTGTGCCCCTTCATGAGGACCCAAATTTGGCCAATGTACTCGAAGCCTTGGAATTGGAAACGGAAATCCCGCATGAACTCTACCAGGCAGTAGCCGAAGTACTGGTGTTCATATACCGGCTCAATGGAAAACGCTAGCCGTTGAACAGTTTTAGCTGGCCAGTCGGTTTTGGCAGGTTTCTTTTGAATTGTGACCGGAG
>JASFFF010000254.1:0-5849 GCA_050124445.1 Desulfosarcina sp. | reverse complement strand
GATCCGGCGGCAACAGCGAGAGGATATTGCCGGTACCGGTGTATAGGGTTCGATGGGCCTTTTTCAGCCCTTCGAGCAGCGGTTTGAGATCCGGTCGGCTGCGTGTCACCGTATCTGCCACCTGCCGAATTTCGCTGGGCAATTCCTGTTTGCCATATTCGACGGCTGTCTGGAAAAGAGGGGCCAACTCCAGATCGGTAGTACCCTTGATGCGGCTGCTCTCGATTTGCCGGCGGATGTCGGAATAGCGCAAACAGTCCGTGGCGCAGATATGCAACATCTTATCCGTCAGGATGTCGTTGAGAATGGTTGCCGACGGGATGTCCGGGGCGTTGAGGCGCGACGCCAACATGCCGCAGGTGCGTTCCAGGCAGTCATTCATCAGCGAGCGCATGTACAGCGGCCCTTTGACCCGAATGACGGCTGCGTGCCGTTTGAGCCGTTTAACCGCCAGATAGATCCCGACCATCAGCCAGACAATCACCAGCAGGGGCAGCAGCGGGCCCAAGGGCCCCAGTCGGGTCATGACCTCGGTGCGATCAAGGATCGAATAGATCACGATTACCAGCACCAGCCCCAAGAAGATGGCCGCCGCCAGCGGGTTCAGCATGAACCCGTTTTCACCGCCGATGAAACGGCGGAGCGGATGCATGCACAAAATAGGTTTGCGTGGCCCGGTCAGGCGGGGCGATCTCACGGGAGAGAGGGGCGGTCGGCCGGATGCCACGCGCTCACCGATGGTTCACTTGGAGGGTGGCAGGATTTTGAGCGTTTCCCGCTCTTCGGATGGTTTCTGGGACTCGGGCAGGAGCTTCTGCTTCTGGCTGATCAGCTTGCCGCTCTTATCGATGACGGTGTCGTCTTCCATAATTAGAAAGCCAAGCTTGTCCATCACATCGTTGCGGTAGCGGTACTCGTGCTCCATGTGCTTTTTGCTTAGCTTGTAGTTGCTGACGATCCAGGCGATACCGAAGATCAGGCCAGCCACCAGCAGCACGCCGCAGGCGATCAGGCTGTAGGTGACCATTTTTTCGCCGGCGTTGAAAATAAAGAGAAAGATGGCATCCAGCTTGTAAAAGAGCACCGTGCAGGCCACCAAGGCAAAAAGCATCGGCAAAAAGGGCACTTTTTTCATGTGGGTGAGAAAGAGATTGAACTGGAATAGTTTGGACCGGCTCTCGTCCGCGTCCGCGCCCGCACTCCCGTCCTCGCCTGCCGCCGGTGCATTGCCGAATATGAATTGGTTGAATGCCAGGATGAACACCCCCAGCAAAAAGGTGATGGCGACGGGGGTGATAAAGGAGACGTAAAAGTAAAATTTCCAGGGGAACGGGCCTTTGTCCGGGCCCAGGTTTCCCAGAAAGCTGACCAGAAAGATCAGGATCTCCACGGCGATGATAAACCAGAGGTAGTTGATGAAAAAGCTTTTCAGTTCCACCCCGTCGAACAAGGCGGCCAGACCGGTCTGTTTTTCTTTTTTATCGGTGTTCATTTGATTCACTGATTGGCTGTGGGTGAGGTCTCCAACCTGAATTGGAGCCTGTATGTAATCGCCGCCAGGGTGCAGACAGCTGCCCCGAACGACCGTGATTTCCGCTGGTTGAGGTTTAAATCTATAGAAACGGCCGGGAACTGTCAAGGAACGAATCGTGCTGGCAGCCCACCGAAACATCCCAAGACGGCCATGTTTGGTTATCGAAACCACGGCAGCGAGAGCGTGAAAATGGCCAGATTGCCCAGGACGTGGATGACGATGGGCGTCATGAGGCTCTGGCTGGTGTGGTAGGCGATGGCGAAAACCAGGCCGCCAACGACCTGGGTGACGGGGAGGGTGGGCAAGTGGAAAGCGGCGAAAAGGGCGGTGGAGATCAGAACGGCTGCAGGCAGGCTCCAGCGGCGCAGGTAACCGAAAATAAGGCCTCGAAAAACGAACTCTTCCGCCACCGGGGCGACGATGCCGCCCACAAGGAAGAAAAGGACCCGTTGTGTGGCTTCGCCCGGAAGCGGTGAGCGGATCATGGCCAGCGGCTGTTGGCCGGATACGATCAGCAGCAGACCGGCTATACTGGCGGCTGCCCCAAAGGCGGCCGACCACAGCAACCCTTTCTTGAGGCCGGAGAGCACATGCGTCGTATCAAGACCGAATACACCCAATCCGCCGGCCTGGAACGTGGCCAGGGCCAGGATCAAAAGCGATTGGAGGGTGCGCTTTATCAGCAGCCAGGTGTAGGGTGCTTGCAGCCAGGAGACCACGAGACCATCTGTCAGCTCCAGCAAGCCCACGGCAATCAGCGAGGCTAATAGGAAAGCTGTGGAGATCGGGGCTGGACCCATCCCAGTTTCCTCAAGCTGCGGTAGGTATACATTTGAACGTACCAGTGGGAAGAGGTGTTGATCCGCTCGATGAGCGTGTGAATGACCTCCCGGTTGTTGCGTTCTCCCATGGCCCACAACGCCTGACAGGCCACGATGGGCATGGGGTCGTTGGCCAGTTTCGACAGCATGGGCCGGGCCAGCGGATCTTTGGCGTAGGCCAGGCTGCGAGCCAGCCAATATCGTTCGGCGACGTTGGGGCTCGCATCCAGTCCATTATTTTTGGCTTCGGCAGCAATGTCTTGCCGCTCCTCATAGGCCTGCCTGAGGGCAGCGATGCGCCCGACAGACGACGGTACCGATAGATGGTCTACCGACTCGGCAAGGCTCACCCTGGCCCTGTGCCCCTGGTAAACCGGCAGCAACAATAGGCCTCCCACCAGGACACACAGGATGGCGGCAATCATGTCCGATAGCTGAACGGTGAGAAATAGATTGGGCAGTGAGCCCAGCAGACTAAACAGGAAAGCAAACAGGACCAGGGGAAAGCCCACCAGCAGGCAGGTCAGGGTCAGTGTCCTGAACAGGCGGTTGCGGTCCAGCGCCTGTGAATAGCCGGCCAGCGTGGTTGCGGTCCTTACCAGAAGATCCCCCTCGGGTACCTTGAGCACGGTTCGGTGACTGTCTGCCAGCGAAAAGCGGTTGTTGTCGCTGTCTATACCGATGGTCAGGTCAGCCGGATTGCCGGCCGGGATCGGCAGGTAGTCTTGGGCGCGCAAGGTCTGCTCAATGCGGGTCCAGTCGCGCCGATTCAGCGATGCACCCAATACCAGGGTTCGGATTTGTTTCTGATCCAAAGACTTGAATGCTTCGGCGGGAAACAGGGTATAGGTATAATAGGCACCCGTGATTGATTGGCCGATCCGGTTGCCCAGCAACAAGTGATCACGGATATTGGTGAACATATGGCGGTCCAGTGCCAGGCTCCACAAAAGGGCCAGGATGACAGCCGCGGATACCGGCCAGAAAACGCCGACGGGTGAGAGCAGGGGCGTCCTGGCCGGCAGGAGTTGGACGGCGGTCACCGCGGTCGCCAGCGGTACCACCACCAGATAGACGGAAGCTACCACATTCCAACCGTCTTGGTTGACAGCGACAAGCGCGGCAGCCCAGATCAGCAGGAAGCCAGCGGTTGCCTTGCGGCGACATCGGAAAACCCGACTCCAGAGCCATACGATGATCAGGGTAACCATGGAGAGGCCGGCACCCACGCTCAAGGTGAAGAACAGTCCACCGGCCATGGCGGTGGTCAGCGAATCGAGCTGCTTGGCAACGTGGGCATTGGGTACGGTCAGGTATCCGGCGCGCATCAGTGCTTCGGTCGCCTGAAGAAGATCCCTATTGGACAGATAGACATGGGCAGTGGCCACAATCTGGGCGCTCAGCAGACCGGCGAAAAGGACAGCCGGGGCATATAGGCGGCGTTTCATTTCGTATTGGACACTTTCGCGGGATCTATGATATTGACCGAGTCATTTGGATAGAGCCATTCATAGCAGCTGCAATTCCAAGAATCAACAACGGGAGGAGGAGGCGATGCGTGACGTCGTTATAGTGAGCGGGGCCAGAACCGCGGTCGGAAATTTTGGCGGATCTTTGAAGACCATACCGGTCGTGGATCTGGGGGCTGCGGTCATAAAAGAGACTTTAAAGAAAGCCGGCCTGCGCCCCCAATCCAGTCAGACCATGATGACAGCCGGCCCGGATGCCCTCAAGGATCAGGGGATCATCGAGCTGGAAGCCGATGCCATGGACTGGTCCGGTGATCTGCCGCCGGTCTCCATCGATGAAGTGATCATGGGTAACGTCCTTCAGGCAGCCCAGGGCCAGAATCCATCCAGACAGGCCATGATCCGCGCCGGGCTGCCTAAAGAGACCCCCGCCTTTTCAATAAACAAAGTCTGCGGTTCCGGATTGAAGGCGATTGCTTTGGGGGCATCGGCCATCATGACCGGTGAGTCCGATGTGGTGATGGCCGGTGGCATGGAGAACATGAGCCAGGCCCCCATGGCCCTTCCCAAGGCACGCTGGGGGCATCGCATGGAGTTGACCGGAACCGGCGATATCTATGACCTGATGGTGTTCGATGGGTTGTACGAGATTTTTTACGGATACCATATGGGCATGACCGCAGAAAACATTGCCAGCCTCTACAGGGTCGGCCGTGAAGAGCAGGACGAACTGGGTGTACTCAGCCATACCCGTGCACGGGCCGCCATCACCGAAGGCCTTTTCGCCCAGGAAATCGTCCCGCTTACCGTCAAATCGCGCAAAGGGGACGTCATTGTGGATACCGATGAGCGGCCCATGGACACCAGCATGGAAAAGATGGCCAAACTGCGGCCGGTTTTCAAAAAGGACGGCACGGTAACCGCGGGCAATGCATCGGGGATCAATGACGGCGCCGCTGCGGTGATGCTAATGAGCGCCGATAAAGCCAAGGAACTCGGCTTGGAACCCATTGTCAAAGTCAAAGCCTTTCGCTCCGGCGGCTTGGATCCGGCCTACATGGGCTTAGGACCGGTGCCGGCTGTTAAGAAAGCGCTGGCTGCCACGGGCATGACCCTTGATGATATAGATCTGATTGAGCTCAACGAGGCCTTTGCCTCACAGGCCATCGGATGCATGCGCGAACTGGGCATCGACAACGAGCGTCCCAATGAGCTGGGCAGCGGTATCTCCCTCGGGCACCCCATCGGCTGCACCGGCGCCCGGCAGATGGTCAGCGGGATGAATCAGATGAAACGAAAGGGCTATTCCACCGGGCTGATCACCATGTGTATCGGCGGTGGCATGGGTATGGCGATGATCGTCGAAAGGTGATTTTTTTCTTTACTTTCTCGGCTGTTATTGATAATAAACGGGCGCTTTAGGGAGTGTAGATAACCGCTCATAAAGATGCCTCTACCGGCGACAGGAGATTGTCATCCATGAGTATCAGTAGAAAATTGGGAATTCTGGTGTTTTTCATGGTTCCCGCCATCATCGGCGGCGGAATCATCTATGGAATGGCCGGCAGTTATTTACCGGTCGCTGTTTATGAGATACTGCTTTATCTAACTGCCGGTGCCATCATCAGCAGATAAGCCGCGGTGCCGGTTCACCGGCAATCCCGGCTGACAATTGACCATTCGCGTCCAACGCGTTCATCGTTATGTCTGCGCAAATGCCTTTTCCCTTTTTACTTAGGCATTTGCGCAGATTGCGTTGTGACCTTTTACACACCGTATGGGATCCGTTTGGACCAAGATGGTGGCTGCACATGGCCGCAACGGACGGATGATTGGCTGCAACCATCGTTTGTCCGGTTGTCTGCTGCGGTGACCGTTGATTATTGGAGGCGTCATGGAGGACCGGACCTCCCAAAATATGATTCTGTGGTTTTTTCTGGCCTGCTTTCTGATTTCCATATCATTGATGGGATGGTTGTTGTCGCCGTTTTTTTCGATTATCGTACTGGGGGCTGTCGTCGCCGG
>JASFFF010000253.1:0-5850 GCA_050124445.1 Desulfosarcina sp. | reverse complement strand
AACGGCACCAGTGCCGAGGGCGGTCGCAACGGCATGTTCAGCGAAATGACTTATTTCAACGGTGTCCAAGAGAAGGTGGCTGACATGCTCAAGGTCATGGACAAATGGGGCGGCCCCGAGACCTACCCCCACATGGCCGCTGGCTGGGCCGTAGCCTTCGATACGCCTTACACCTGGACCAAGCAGGTGGCTTCCGACCACGGTGGCACCAAGGTGGGCATGGCCGTTCACTGGCCCAGGGGTATCAAATCCAGGGGTGAGCTGCGCACCCAGTTCGGCCACGTGATTGACGTGGCCCCAACCATCCTCGAGGCGACCGGCCTGCCCGAACCCAAGATGGTCAACGGCGTGGCCCAGCGTCCCATGGACGGCACCAGTCTGGTGTACAGTTTCGACGACGCCAAGGCCAAGGATCGGCATACGACCCAGTACTTCGAGATGTTCGGCAACCGGGCCATTTACCACGAGGGCTGGTTCGCCCGCACCATCCACAAGGCCCCCTGGGAGCCTAAACCCCGCCGCGGACTCGCCGAGGACATTTGGGAGCTGTACGACACGCGCCGCGACTTCAGTTTGGTGAAGGACCTGTCCAAAGCGTATCCGGATCTGCTAACCAAGCTGCAGGCCCTGTTCCTGCAAGAGGCCGAGAAAAACTACGTGCTGCCCATCGACGACCGCACCGTTGAGCGGGTCAATGCAGCCATTGCCGGCCGTCCCGACCTGATGGCCGGCCGCAAATCGATCACTTTGGCAGAAGGCATGACCGGCATGACCGAGAATGTCTTCATCAACATCAAAAACAAGTCCAAGACCATCACTGCCAAGGTAGCGGTGCCCGATAGCGGGGGCCACGGGGCCATCATCGTGCAGGGCGGCCGCTTCGGCGGATGGGCCTTGTATGTCAACGAGGGGGTGCCGGCCTACGACTACAATTTCCTCGGCCTGCAGCGCTTCAGCGTGGCGGCCAGAGAGAAGTTGAAGCCCGGCAAGCATGAGATCAAGTTCGACTTCGCCTACGACGGCGGCGGGCTGGCCAAGGGCGGTACAGGCACTCTGTATGTCAACGGAAAAAAAGTCGGCGAAGGTCGCATCCCCCGCACCCAGCCCATGGTTTTCTCGGCCGACGAGACCGCCGATGTGGGCATCGACCTGGCTACCCCGGTGGTAGAGGCCATCGGCTCGGAGCGGGCCTCTAAGTTTACCGGCCATATTCCCAAAGTTACTGTGGAGGTGCATTGATTTATCTAACCCGGTTGCCTGGAAACAGGCACCCGGGGGCAGCCAGGGGGAGTGCAAACATGAAGGTAAATGTTAGTGTTGTCGCCATGCTTTCAACGGTTTTACTGACCTTTACATCCTCGGTCCAGGCTCAGGAAAACGACGCCATGAAATGGCTCAAAGCGATGTCGGACTACGTGGGCAGCCAGCAGACCATTGAACTGGCCTTCGACAGCGATATCGAAATCATCACGCCGCAGCTGGAGAAGATCCAGTTCACCAATTCGGGCGAGGCCTTGTTGAAGAGGCCGGATAAGCTTAAAGCCCATCGCAAGGGCGGCTACGCCGATGTGACCATGGTCTTCGACGGAAAAACAGCCAGCGTATACGGAAAGCACATCAACGGCTACGCTCAGTTGGATGCACCGGGCAGTGTCGATGACCTGATTCATGCTCTCAGGGAGGGCCATGGCGTGGCGCTTCCGGGTGCCGACCTGCTCTTGACCAATTCCTTCGACCTGCTGGCTGCCGACGTCCAGGAAGCCAAGCACATCGGTCTGGGAGTAATCAATGGAATCGAATGCGAGCACCTGGCCTTCCGCAACCAGGATACCGACTGGCAGCTGTGGGTGGAGGCGGGTAACCATCCCATCCCGCGCAAGCTGGTCATCACCAGCAAGACCATCAACAGCGCCCCGCAATACACGCTTCTGGTGAAGCGTTGGAAAACAGGCCTCTCGATGGAGAAGAAGGCCTTCATCTTCACACCGCCGGCCGAAGCGGAGAAACTTGATCCCTATGACCTCATCGAACTGGATGAATTGCCCCCGGAGGCACCGCAAGGAGGAAAGCCATGACCGCCATCATTTTCAGAACAGTACTCGTACTTGGTCTGGCTGCGGCTGCATTGATGTGGAAGGGAGACATCCGCCCGAGCGATCAGGGATTCGTGGCTACGGCCGAGGCTGTCAGGGGGCGGCCAGCGACGCCGGTGAGCTATGCCGGCGTGGCCCGGCGCACCACTGTCCGGGTGGCGACGCCAGGGGTAGGTGCACCTGGTGCGGGTGTGGCCCCCGGAAATCGGGGCGGGCCCGTAAACCGGGTTGGCGTTCGATGATGAGTATGAAACAACGACCAGGAGACGGGAGGCTACCATGAGAATAAAATATTTTATAACCATCTCAAACAGAATGAAAGCTGTAATGTTGGTTTTACTGCTGGGGATAGCACTACTGCCAGCCCAAAGCGTTATCGCCCAACAATCGACACGTGCAAGCGACGCCTGGCAGTTTGGTGCTAGCATCTACGGCTGGTTCCCCGACATCGCCGGGGAGACCGTTTTTATGAAGCCGGACGGCAGCAGTGATTTCAAGATCGACATCGAGGACATCCTCGACAATCTCGAGTTCACCCTGATGGGCATTGTTGATGTGCACAAAGGGCGCTGGGGGGTGCTCACCGACATCATTTACATGGACGTCTCGGGGTCGCAAAATGGCACGCGCTCGGCCAGTATAGGCGGGAACCAGATACCGGTCGGTGCAGCCGCGGATGTCAATCTCGAAATAGAGAGCTGGATCTGGACGCTCGCAGGCTACTACCGGGCGCTGGAGCAAAACAGTGGCAACCTGGATCTTCTTGCCGGTGCACGCTACCTCGATGTCGAGCAGTCGGTGAACTGGAATGTCACCGGCAACATCGGGTCCATCCCAGCTTCCGGCCGCGTGGGCGACGCATCGGCGGCGTTGAGCAACTGGGATTTCATCCTCGGCTTGAGGGGCCGGTTCGCCTTCGGCACCCAAAAGACCTGGTTTGTGCCCTACTACTTCGATTTGGGCGCCGGCGATTCCGATTTCACCTGGCAGGGCATTGCCGGGTTGGGATACGCGTTCAAGTGGTGCGAAGTAACGGCCGTCTGGCGCTACCTCTATTATGATCTCTCATCCGACAAGCCCATCAAAGACATGGATTTCAGCGGACCTGCCGCCGGTATCACGTTCAGGTGGTAAAAAGGGACCAGTCCCTGCCCGCAATGCAGAAAATCGGTAATCAGGTTTAAGACCAGCTTCAAGCTGCATCTTAATGATATGGTTGTCTTCTTAATCCGTCTTGTGTGGAGAATATCTTATGCGTTCAAAAAGCGAGCTTCTTAAAACGACGGTTTTGATGATGGCGGCGGCGATGGCAATCGGGTTAATCGTTGCTTGTGCGTCATCGAAACCCTCTATGCTGCCCTACGACGAGGGTGCCTCTCAGTAGGATGACACCGTCGACAACCATATCCAGGATGCGCAGCGCGCCGCTTAATTAAAAGATCTCGGTCGGCAGTTGGACGACCTGCAGGCCATCTTGTCGGAGGATATCGACGAATTAAAAGAACAGTTCGTCGCACTCAATGCCAACTACGCGTCCACCGAGGACGACATGTGGATGCTGGTCAACCGATTTCAAGGCAAGCGGGAAGCGGCTTTGGAAAATTACCGCGACATCATTTTTGCCATGCGTAGGGAAGTTAGCGAAAAAGAGTGGAAGGCGATGCTCGACTAAAAGCAACCCCAAGGAGGAAAAACCATGCTAGCGGCCCTGCTATTGGTATTTTTTGGTTTTATGGCATTTTCAGGATCGGGCGGGGATATGACAACATTCGGCGAACTGATGGCCCAGCACGTCAAATGCCAAATCAAAACCACCATACCGGATCACGATCGACGCCATGCGGCACTGACGGAGCTGTCCGCGCTCAATGACCGTGTGGACGACATGAACAAACAGTTGTCGAAAGATGTCAAGGCGCTCGAAAAAATGATCAAGAACTACGAATTCAAGCCAAAGGAATTCGATAGGTTATTTACCTCCATGTTGCTGAAGCGCGAAGTGCAGGTAAACCAGCTCTGGAATGACCGTCAGGCCATGCTGCAACACATTTTACCCGATGAATGGCAGACAATTATCGACGGTGCGAAAGCGGGGATGGAAAAAGAGGCCACCAAGCAATCGAAGCGGAAAACCAGGAAAGATTCTTCCATCCAATGGGGACAATAATGGTGCATACAGTGGTTGCCCGATCGCACATCCTCATCCTGACGGTCCTGTATATGGTCAGCGCCAGTCCTGTCGATGCCCAGCAACTCGAACCGCGGACCTACACCAACACGCCGGTGGGAATGAATTTCCTCATCGCCGGCTATGGGTACGCCACTGGTAGCGTCGTATCGGACCCGTCGCTTCCCTTGGAGAATGCCGACATCGACAATCATGAACTGGTCCTGGGCTACGCGCGATCCCTGGATATGTGGGGCATGTCCGGAAAAGTGGATATGATTCTGCCCTATGCCTGGTCATCGGGATCCGCTGAATTTGCCGGTGAGTTTCGGGAGCGGCGGGTGGATGGATTCGGTGACCCGCGCTTGCGCCTGTCCGTCAATTTTTTCGGTGCTCCTGCACTGTCGCTGAAGGACTTCTTAACCTACAAGCAAGACCTGCTCGTCGGTGCCAGCCTTCAGGTTGGCCTGCCAATGGGGCAGTACGACGCCGATCGGCTGCTGAACATCGGCACCAACCGCTGGACCTTCCGGCCGGAGCTGGGCATTTCCAAGGCGTTCGGCCCGTTGACCCTCGAAGTGGCCGCCGGGGTCTTTTTGTATACCGACAATACGGATTTTCTGGGGGGCAATACGCGAAAACAGGACCCGCTGTATGAGTTTCAGGCGCACCTCATCTACAACATGCCGTCAGGCATCTGGCTTGCCGTGGATGGCACCTACTACACGGGGGGAACCACGACCATCGCGGGGGTGTCTGAAGGTGAGCGGCAGGACAACTCCCGGATAGGTCTGACCGCTGCCTTTCCCATCGATAGCCACCAATCGCTGAAAATCTTTGCCGCCACGGGGGTCTATGCGCGTGCGGCCGGCGACTTCGATTCGGTGGGCGTGGCCTGGCAGTATCGATGGGGCGGCGGATTGTAGTTATAAACGAAATTAGGAGCAATTCTTTGGTTCGGTTTCAACCCAATAGACGAAAATGTCAATTTTTCAAAGACAAGGAGGCGGGTCAATGAATGAAAGACTTAAGATCGGGATGATAGGTGTTTTCGTATGCCTGGCAATCCTGTGGCCTACTCTTCACGTCCAAGCGGCGCAAGGGGATAACCCCGACCAACAGCCCTGGGAGAAATTCGGAGTCAACCTGGGGGCATTTTTATCCACATTGGACACCAGTTTTCGTATTGGATCCGGCGTCGGCCTGGATATCGATGTTGAGGAGGCACTCGACTTGGATACAAGCGATACGACCTTCCGTGCTGAAGCATTGTGGCGCTTTACAGACAATCGGCGGCAACGATTGGATTTCTCATGGTTCTCTTTAAAAGGGACGGCACCCGGCAGATAGGGGATACCATCGCCATTGAAGACAAAGACTGCAACCCGATCACGATCGAGGCGGGTACTGATGTAGAAGCCTTTTTTGATCTGGATATTTACGAATTGTCCTACAGCTACACTTTCTTTCAGGATGAACGCATCGATTTGGCGGTAGGCCTTGGATTCTATATTATGCCCATAGACTTTGGCCTGCGTGCAACGGGTGCGTTTGAAACAGGGGGCAGTGAAATTTTACAGCACCCTTGCC
>JASFFF010000252.1:0-5891 GCA_050124445.1 Desulfosarcina sp. | reverse complement strand
CCAGGCTCGCTGTTTGCCGAGCATGTCGACTCCGAGATCACGGAAAAGGCGGGGAATCCGGTGCAGGTTGCGCCGGGCCTGATCGAGAAATTGGGGAAGGGACTGCAGGCGGGCATTTAGCGCCTGGGGACCGGATGCAAATGCTTCCGCCAAACCAATACCGGTCACGGTAAGGTAAAATGTCGGTTGAACCTCGTGCACCCGTACAAGCGCGATCTGCTCGCCCAGTGTCCGGACGACGCGTTTGAGCATATCTGCATCCATGACCTGAGCCGGCGGCAATGGCGACGAGAGGCAGCGGCCGAGTTGCCGATCCCACCGGTCCAGCTGCCCGGTGATGCGGTCTATGCCTCCCGGAGAGAAGTCATCCCAGCGGGACCAATCAACCGCCTTGGCTCTTGCCTGGGGGAAATAGTGAAATTCATCACTCTCCATGCATACCGGAAATTGCCTGGCCAGGGTGTCGAAGATGTTCGTGGCAATGGGTTCGACTGTTGGACGGTTTATTGTGTTGGGATCTTGTTCAGGCATCGGTTTTCACTGGTGGATACAGCCGGGTCGATTTCAATCAGAACGTTGATTGCTGCACGTGCGTGGCACCACTATCCGGCACCATCAGGATGAACAACCGCCCATAATCCAGAGGACCGGCTAGGCTGAAAGCAGTTGAAGCAGCCATGATGAGAATAGAAGACACCTTTTTTCCTGGCATGGCGGACCTTTTGAGGGCAAGGCAGTGAAAATGCACAGGTGCTAAGTTGGCCAATGATAGTTGGTATTGAAAATCGTGTCAACTTGAGGACGGCCCGACGTTGATTGCCGCGGCAGGCATTTCTCAGCTTGCCCATGGGTGATGCACGATTCGAGAGGCAACCGGCACGGCATATATGCATGGAACATGTTCTGTGGTATGAATCCCTTGCGAATTTTAAAATGTCCCGATCAATAACGGTCTCAACGGGTGCTGGTTAGCATTTGAAATGCTCAGTTTGGGAAATCGTAGACGTGAAGCCACCTCTCCTGATTCCAGATGGAAAGGATGTGAAATGAAACAAGGCCTGAAGCGCATTCTGGCCGTGTGTGTCGCCCTGGCTATCGTAATGGCTGTTGGTGCCGCCTGGTTTCTGATCAAGGCCATGCCCATTGGTACCGGTTTTGTGGCCAAGTATCTTTGTACCAGCACCTTTTTGTCCAAAAGGGACCCGGAAATCGTTTTTAACCAAGATATAAAACCGGTCAACCCCCTGGCACGGGTTGTCAGATGGCAAATTGACCGCGTGGATCAAAGCGTCACCGCTGCAGCATTTACGGCATTTCAGTCCAAGGCCATCTACCGTCCAGGTTGCGGGTGCACCTTGGTGGTCGGCACAACGGAGAGTGCCCTTCGCCGGCAACAGATCTGTCAACCCGAAGCAAACCAAGCCCCGCCAGCAAGCTTACCGGCGCTGCCGTGGCCGCGCGGCACTGCCGGTCCCGTCGATCCGAGGGACGTGGGCCTGAATTCCGCCCGCTTGGCCGAAGCGCTGGATAACGCTTTTGCAGAGCCCGGCGCAGGCTATCTGCGCCAAACCCGTGCCGTGGCCATCGTCTACGAGGGACAGCTGATCGCCGAACGGTACGCCCCCGGGTTCGACCCCGATATGCCTATGCTGGGCTGGTCCATGAGCAAAGGTGTTACCAACGCGCTGGTGGGGGTTTTGGTCGGTCAAGGGCGATTGGCCGTCGAGGAACCGGCCCCGGTTCCCGAGTGGCGTGCCCACGAGGATGCCAGAAACCAAATTACGTTGGACCAATTGCTGCGCATGAGCAGCGGCCTGGCCTTTGACGAGATTTACCGGCCGATGGCCGATGTCACCAAGATGCTTTACCGCAGTCATGACTTCGCTGCCTTTGCCGCCGGCAGTCATCTTGAGGCGCCGCCGGATGAAAAATGGCACTATGCCAGTGGCACCGCCAACATCATCGCTCGCATCGTGCGTGAAGCGGCTGAGAAGACCACTGCCAATTATTATCGTTTCATACGTGAATCCCTTTTCGACCGCATCGGCATGCGCAGCGCTGTCATGGAGCCGGACCCATCGGGAACCTTCGTGGGATCGTCGTATGCCGCGGCAACTGTAAGGGACTGGGCCCGCCTGGGTCTGCTCTACCTCCAGGACGGCGTGTGGGACGGTGAGCGGATCCTGCCTGAAGGCTGGATCGAATACACCACCACCCCCACACCCAAGGCCCCCAAGGGTCAATACGGCGCTTTGTTCTGGCTCAACGCCGGCGAACCGGGAAAACCGGATAATCGGTTGTGGCCGAGCGCACCTCGGGATGCCTTTGCCGCCCAGGGATTTCAGGAACAAAAGGTCATCATCATTCCGTCCAAAAAACTGGTAATGGTGCGCTTCGGCGCCACGGCACACCGATCGGCCTGGAACACCGATGCATTTATCGCCGATGTGCTGCGGGCGCTGCCATAGCAAAGACGGTCTTGACGCACAGCAATTCGGAACTATTCTGATATATGGCTCGTTCAATGGGTGTTCAGACCACTTCATCAACAATCGGCAGTTAAGGCTCCCAATGGAAAAGAAGCGCTTTAAAAACATGAATCCTCGCCTGCAAAAGCAGACCGTAGTTGTCATCGGCGGCAGCTCGGGAATGGGGTTGGCCATCGCCGACGCCTGCTCTCGTTCCGGCGCCCGGGTGGTCATTGCCAGTCGCAGCCGGGAAAAATTGGAAGCGGCGGCACAGCGCATCGGCGGTGAGGTTCACTGGCAGGTGGTGGACACCACCCAAGAATCCTCTGTAGCGGATCTTTTTGAACGGCTTGGCGCCGTGGACCACCTGGTCATTCCGGGCAGTTCGGTAAAGATCGGCCCGCTTCACGAACTGCCCCTGGAAGATGGCCTGTTCACCATGCAAAGCAAATTCTGGGGTCCCTACCTGTGCGCCAAGCACGCCCGCATCACCCCCGGCGGGTCGATCATCCTGTTTTCCGGCATCCTCAGCCGGCGTCCCGGACGCAATGATGCCGTACTCGCATCGGTCAATGCCGCTGTTGAAGCCATGGGGCGAGCCCTGGCCAAGGATCTGGCGCCGGTGCGGGTCAACGTGATTTCACCGGGAATGACTGCCGACACCGGTGCGTACCTGAATATTCCCGAAGCGACCCGTCAAAATATGTTTGCATCGATTGCTCAGCGACTGCCGGTGGGTCGTGTGGGCCGGCCGACGGATATCGCGGAGGCCACACTGATGCTGATGACCAACGGCTTCATCACCGGCATCGTCCTGGATGTGGATGGCGGCGGACTGATCGCCTAAGATGGCGAAAGACCCGTTGCATTTGCGCTTGATATATTCTGAGTTCCATATATGATCAAACGAACCCCATGGTACCTGAATTTTCCAACCCATAACAACCTGTCGAGGTGACCATATGCTCTCCAACCTTGATCCCGTCTTTTTGGCACGCGTTCAGTTCGCGTTTACCGTGGCCTTCCACATCATTTTTCCAGCCTTCACCATCGGACTGGCCAGCTGGCTGGCCGTGGTTGAGTGGCGCTGGCTAAAAACCGGCAACCCCCTGTACGAGCAGGTCTACCGCATGTGGGTCAAGATCTTCGCCGTAACCTTCGGCATGGGCGTTGTCTCCGGCGTGGTGCTCTCCTACCAATTCGGCACCAACTGGTCGGTTTTTTCCGACAAGGTGGGCAATGTGCTGGGACCCATTTTGGGCTATGAGGTGCTGACCGCCTTTTTCCTGGAGGCCTCTTTTTTGGGCATCATGCTCTTCGGCTGGAACCGGGTAAGCAAGAAAATGCACTTTGCCGCCACCCTCATCGTAGCCATCGGCACATTGATTTCAGCCTTTTGGATCCTTTCGGCCAATAGCTGGATGCATACACCGGCCGGTTTTCGCGAGGGTGCCGACGGCCTGCTCTACCCCACAAACTGGCTGGCGGTGATCTTCAATCCGTCCTTTCCTTACCGCTTCATCCACATGGTCACCGCGGCCTATCTGACCACCGCCTTTACGGTGGGCGGCATCGGCGGCTACTACCTGTGGCGCGGTCTGCACGTCAGACACGCCCGCATCATGCTGGGGATGGCCATGATCATGGCCATCTTCGTGGCCCCCTTGCAGCTGCTGTTCGGCGACCTGCACGGACTGAACACCTTCAAGCACCAGCCGGCCAAGGTCGCCGCCATGGAGGGCATCTGGGAAACCGAACGCGGCGCCGCATTGCGGCTATTCGCCCTGCCAGACCAGAACCAAGAGCGCAACAAGTTTGAAATTTCCATCCCCAAACTCTCCAGTTTTATTCTCACCCACGATCTTGACGGTGAAGTGAAGGGTCTTAAAACCTGGGCCCGGGCGGAGCGCCCGCCGGTGGCCATGGTCTTTTGGACCTTTCGCATCATGGTGGGATTGGGTATGTTGATGATCGCCACCGGTGTGATCGCACTGGTGCTGCATTTTCGAAAAACGTTGTTTTCGACACGCTGGTTTCACCTGTGGTGCATGGCCATGACGCCGGCAGGCTTTATCGCCGTGCTGGCCGGCTGGTTCGTCACAGAGGTGGGCCGCCAGCCGTACATTGTTTACAATGTGTTGCGCACATCGGAAACCGTTTCGCCGGTTGCCGGAGGCCCCATCGCCATCTCACTGGCGGCATTCGTGCTGACATACGGGCTGGTTTTTACAGCCGGCACCTACTACATCCTCAAACTCATCGGCAAAGGCCCCGATTATACTGATGACGAAGCCTACGGAAGCCACGGCGTGAAAGAACCGCCCCTGGTCACGGACATGGCTGCCCAAACAGGAGGGACAGATGTTTAGTTTCGAGAGCTTTCTGAATCTACCGCTAATCTGGTATGTGTTGATCGGCACGGCCATCTTTCTTTACGTGTTGCTGGACGGCTTCGATTTGGGGGTGGGAATCTTATTTCCCTTCGCCCCCACCGAAGAATGCCGCAACCGCATGATGAACTCCATTGCACCGTTTTGGGACGGCAACGAAACCTGGCTGGTACTGGGTGGCGGCGGCCTGTTCGCCGCCTTTCCCCTGGCCTACGCCATTCTCATGCCGGCCTTTTACATCCCCATCATCATTATGCTGCTAGGACTTATTTTCCGCGGGGTGGCCTTCGAGTTCCGCTTCAAGGCCGAAGGCAAATCACGGCGCATCTGGGATTACGCCTTTCATTTCGGCTCTCTGGTGGCCACCTTCATGCAGGGCATGGTCCTGGGCACCTTCGTTAACGGCATTGCCGTGGACGGGCGCAGTTTTAGCGGCGGCCCTTTCGACTGGCTGAATGCCTTCAGCGTGATGACAGGCGTGGCCCTGGTGACCGGCTATGCCCTTTTGGGAGCCACCTGGGTGATCATGAAAGCCGACGGTGAAACCCAGGAATGGGCGCGGGGATGCGCCAAATATGTCATGCTTTATGTGGCCGTCTTCATGGGTCTGGTCAGCCTGACCATGCCGCTAATGAACAGCGACATCCGAGAGTTGTGGTTCAGCCTGCCCAACTTCTACTTTCTGCAGCCCATGCCGATCCTTTCGGTGGTCTTTTTCATCCTGCTCTGGCGGGACCTGCGCGCCGAGCGTGAATTTCGTCCCTTTTTTCTAACGCTGGGCATCTTTCTCATGAATTACATCGGTATCGGAGTGAGCACCTGGCCCTGGCTGGTGCCTTTTAAACTGACCCTGTGGGATGTGGCTGCCGCACCCGAATCCCAATCCCTGTTGCTGGTGGGTACGATTTTTCTGCTGCCCTGCGTCTTGGCCTACACGGGTTATTGTTTCTACGTATTCCGTGGCAAGGCGTCCCATGAACATGAAGCGGCTTACTGACAAACAGCGCCAGTGGTTGTGGTTCGCCGCCCTTTT
>JASFFF010000251.1:0-5920 GCA_050124445.1 Desulfosarcina sp. | reverse complement strand
AGCATTTTCGGAAGGTTGTTCTCATGCATTCATCGAGAATGAGATACAAAAAATGAAAAAAGTTTTCGACGCTATGGCTGATGGTGTTTGTATAATCAACCAAAATCATTCAATCCAATACGCAAATTCAGCAATGAGAATAGATTTTGGGGATTACAAGGATAAGAAGTGTTATGAATATTTTCTTGACGACAAAAACGTCTGCTCCTGGTGCAAAAACCCCCAAGTATTGTCAGGTGAAACCGTACGTAGAGAATGGTACTCGCCAAAAACTAAAAAGACATACGATCTGATCGATACGTCATTTAATAATCCTGATGGGAGTTTGTCAGTCATTGAAATATTCCGAGATATTACTGAAAGAAAACAGATCGAATTGAAAAATGAAAAACTACTAAAACAACTCAAAAATGCGCGTAAAGAAATTGAAATCTTTACTGAAATTATTCAAATCTGTCCGCATTGCAAAAGAATTGGAACTGATGAAGGTGGATGGAAAAGAATCGAGCAATACATCGATGAACACTCGGAGGCTGATTTTACTCATAGCATATGCCCTAAGTGCAAAATATTATAGCTATAATTATTACACACCTCAAATTTATAACGTCTACCTGGCTAAAATTTGCGTGCGCACCATCGAGGGCTGAGTGCCTACTATCGATAGAATCGATCCCTTGATCAGAGCGATAGTGTAAAGCCCCCTGTGATAAAAAATGTAACGCTATTGGGGGACGTCATCCCACAGCTATAACCATTTAAATAATATGATAAAAACCACGTATAGACGTCCTCTCACCTTCAACGCCAACCATACTTATCACCCACGATGTTACGGACCTGGTGGTGTTTTTCTGGTAGTTACAGTTTGCTTGTCAGCAAAGTCGGAATTATGTTTTGCAAATAATTGTTTTCCGATCCAAAAAATGAGAAATAATGTACAAAAATAACTGGCGCCAAGTCGACGCAGAAGAGGAGCAGATATGGTGGATACGAATCTATTGAACGGCAAAAGATTGCTGATTGTGGATGACGAACCCGACTTGTTGGAGAGCCTGGCGGAGCTCTTTCATATGTGTGAGGTGGACACCGCCAGCAGCTTCGAGTCGGCCAGGGAAAAGCTGGAATCCCAGGAATATGCTACCGCGGTCCTGGATATCATGGGTGTACGCGGGCACGACCTGCTCGACATCGCCGTTGAGCGAGACATTCCAGCGGTGATGTTGACGGCGCATGCGCTCAGTGCGGACAATTTTATCAAGTCGATGAAATCCGGCGCTGATGCCTACGTTCCCAAAGACAAGATCTCGGATATACTATTCTTCGTGTCCGATTCAGTCCGTGCACGGCAGGAACAGGCAAAGAAGCCCAGCAAATGGTTTAAGATGCTCAAGCCGTACTTTGATAAAAAATTTGGGGACGGTTGGTTGAAGGGCTATGAAAAGCACTGGGAGTAACTGTGGAGACGATTTTTAGAATTAACACGGGATCACCGCGTTGAAGGCAGCGCCTTGCCCCGGGGGCGATTCAATCGTTAATTGACCGCCGAGTTCACTCAAAATTGTATGGACCAGGAACAAACCGATACCGTGGCTTTCAATGGTTAACGCCTGAGGGCCCTGATGGTCGGTCTTTGTCTCCTTCTCAACTGCCATGCCAAAGCGATCGATCCCCTTACCGTCGTCTTTCACCGAGAGATGAAGGTGGCGGTCTCGATATCGTGCTGTTACGTCGATGATTTTTTTTCGGTATTTAAAGGCATTCAGCAGCAAGTTGACTATGACTTGGTTCACCCGGTCCTGATCTATCCTGACCCGCCGATCCCACAATGATGCATCGACGTGCAGCATCAGCCCACCTTGACGACACACCGACTTGAACCTACCTAGCGTGCTATCCAACTGTAAGTTTTCCGATATCGCCAAGCTCTTTAAATCGGATACCTCAATCACTGCCCGGGAAATCACTGATGATAAAACGACTTCGGTTGGATTGATCGACACCTGATCAAGGGACAGGAACATCGTTGCATTGGTCAATAAATTCATGGCGCTGAGAACGTTGCGCCTTATCCTGCCAATAACCTTGGCTGGTTTTTTTGATGACCATTGCCCCACGATTTGGGCATCCTCAAATTCCATCATTTTATCTTTGATGGTTACCAGGCTGCGATGTAAGGCGGCCAAGTCGTCACCCAGCGATTGGGGTGAGGGGGGCCTGCGCCTCAGGATGGCTGCCTGAGGTTGTAAAACCGTCCCCGCCACGGGAGAGTCGAAAATCATCTTTGGATATGCGCGTTTCGCTGTGGTCAATATGCAATTGGCCAGGCGCTTGGTGTGTTCATTGATTTGGAGGACCGTGCGCAGCGTGTCAACATGCTGCGCATCCAATGGACCGGATGGCATCGGTAACGACAAGAGTGACCGAACACTAAGCTCAATGACCGCTAAGGGGATTTTCAGGTCGTGGATGAATGCGTGGATGTATAAGTTGCGGGTATCCATGGCAACCTACCGGGTGAAATAATTGCGACGCAATAGTTATTGCCGGCAACTCTCGCGCACAGATTAACGGTGCAACGGAAAGCGGACACTGAAACGACTGTGGCCGGAAGCGAGGCACGTTTCTCGGGTCTGAATGTGACCGCATCGGGAGATGCGGCCCGGGCAAAGGTCCGAGCTTTCCGGGATGAAACGGCAGCGGGTGCTTTCAAAGGTGATGTCAAAACCCAGCCGCTCCGCCAACAGCTTGATGCGCAGCAGGTCGATCCCTGACCCACCGGCATTGAATTCAAACGGCGCCTTGGATGAGTATGACGTTGTCTCTTGGGTGTGAAAGAAACCGCCAAATATATGATTCTGATTCTCTTTGGTAATTCCAACGCCATGATCATGGAAGACGATGTGGGCGTGGTGGTCCCGTGCAACTGCATTTACCTCTATCAACCCCTCGTCCGGTGTATTCTCGATCGCATTTTTCAGCAGGCAGGTACATACTTTGGTCAGGACCTGCCGGTCCATATGGATCAAAAGGTTTTTTTCAACATGGGGCCTGATGTCCAGGTGTCGTTGCGGGGCAGATACCAGTAACTCCTGACACAGGTCTGGTATGAATGCGTCTAATTTTATATCCGTCAGTTGGATTTCATCTATTGCGAAAATCGAGTTGATGCGCGCTGAAAAGCGATCCAGTATCTTTCGGTAAGCAGCTTGATCTTCTTCATCCAGCTCTTCCGCAAAATCCGCGATCGTCGCGATGATTTGGGAGTACCGGTTTTGTTCTACCGTGGGGTTGCGGTGAATGATGTCCTCGACTTTGCTGTGAATGTCAAACAGTCGTGAAATATTTCTCTGGCCGCGATCAATGGTTTTTCTTAATCCGGGTGCCACCTCATTGGGTCCGGATTGCGACAATCTCATGAACACCGCGGAGAGAATCGCCAGGGGGGTTTTCAATTCGTGCGAGAGATGATTGATCGCCTTTCTTTTCGCCCGGGCAGCGGCTTTCATCTCCTCGACAATCATCGCGTTTTCAAGCGCGATGGTCACCTGGTTAGCGATGTGGGTGAGAATCTCCTGGTCCTCGTCCGTAAAATTACCATCGCGCTTGTTCAGGATTTGAATGGTTCCGATGCATTCATCGTTGCGGTTGATCAATGGGACACACAGTATGCCCTGTGTCGTAAACCCTGTTTTCTTATCCACGTCTTGGCAGAATCGGGGATCGCAATAGGGATCATCGACAATGACCGCACGTCGATTTCGAAACACCCAGCCGGCGACACCCTGATCTTTGGATATCCGAATGGTCTCCCCTTCCAGATCCGAAGAGATGAACGCCCTCAGAAACTCGTTTTTGTCATCGATGAGAAAGATGGAACAGACAATGGTACCCATCAGCTGGTTGGTCTCGGCAATGATCAGCTTGAACAGGTGGTCAAAGTTAATTTCAGAGGTAATGATTTGCGCAAACTCGAGGAGCTTCAAATACTTTCGGTTTTTCATGAGCAATTGGCGGTCTGCCACACGCCGACTGGCCTTGCGCCGACCCGTCTCGCGCCGATGGTTCCTGTCTGCTTTCACACGCATTGCCCTCATGTAAATAAATTAGGATGGGTGCAAACATTGCCGGTAAGTCTACTTAACTGGTTGAATGGTGTCAACCTGCACTAACAGCTTCATTGCACCGCACAAAAAACCAGAAAACCTAATTTCGGAGCCGCTTCTTGCCAAAAAGCGCGGAGCGGTTATCCGATACAGCGACACCCTTAAGATCAATAATCCACCATCATCCGCAACTCGTTGGATCGGGCTCTCAATCGGTCGCTGAGCACCAGAGCTATATTCCTCAAAAGTTTTGCGGCGATTTGCGGTTGCTGATCAAGCAAATAACCGAAACTTTTGTAGGAAAGACGATATACCTCACAATCTTCCTCAGCCTGGACATTGGCGGAACGGGGTTTTCCATCCAAAAGCGCCATTTCCCCGAAAACGACGCCTGCGTCGAATGTGAATAACCTTCTTTCAGCGCTGATGAAGGGCAGATTCATTTTTACGCTGACCGATCCACGCGTCAGGATGTATAAATCTCTGTCGGTATCACCCTCCTTGATCAGGATCTCATCTTTTTTAAAAGTATCCTTTGCCAGCAGCGCTTCAATTTTAATTAGCTCATCGTCTGAAAAGTCATCAAATACATCAAGGTCGCCGAGTTCATAATGACTGCAAGCGTCTCCTTCACAAATTTGATCCAGCAACTGGTCTTCAGCCCATTCCAGAGCTAAATCTGTACTCAGATAAAAACGATCATCGAGAATTTCCTTTTTCACACCGCTTATTTCCAAAAAATCCCACAATGTATGATTGGCGTGGATGTGGCTTATCACCAGGAATTTATTTTGTTTTTCGAACATCTTGTGCAAACGCACGAGAATGTTCGCACCGGTGCTATCGATCTCGGTTATCTGCTTCATATCCAAAACGCAGTAGGTCGCACCTTTCATCTTGGTTTCTAATATTTGTGCAAGCCTGTCTGCAGAACCAAAGAAGATCGGTCCGTGGAGTTCAAAAACTTTGATCTTGTTCTTGTTTTCATTCAGATGGGCAATCTGTCGACGGTTTCTAACTTTATTGGAACATATAAGGTCCGCTGTGTATTCACGTCGAATAACCGAGATTCCCGTTTTGATTATGAAGTAAACTGTAGATATGACAAGGCCAATGATGACTGCCCAAACCAGGTTTACACTGACTGTGATGATCGCGACGCCAATATTGACAATCAATATAGCGAAAATGTCCCCCCTGACCTTACCCGGATTTTGAAGTGCTTTGAAAAGCCTCAGCGTGGGACGATCGAATAGAGTGATACCGACGTAGATAACCATGGCGGCAAACACCGATAAGGGTATCTTACCAATAACCGGAGCGAGAGAAACGAAAATGAGCAGGATCAGCAGACTGCAAACCGCGCCCGAAACTTTGTTTCGCCCGCCCGCCTTTATGTTGGCAATGGATCTTGGAATCGAACCGGCAGCAAATAGAGATCCAAAAAAGGACGCTATAATATTCCCGATACCTTGTCCGAGCAGTTCGCTTTTGCTGTTGTGACGAGTGCCGCTAATGTTATCGATAGCCACGGAACTCATCAGCGATTCCATCGATCCGATGACTCCGAGGACGATCCCGTATAGAACAATCTTGAGCATCCATGCACCCGATATGGCGTTAAAGGGCAGATGGAAAAGCTCGGAAAATGCGGTTGGTGATGGCAGGACCATGCGAAGATTGCCGATTGCGGCAACCTCCAATGAAGGTCCGATCATCAATGAAAAAACAAAAAAGAGAGTCGAGCCCGATATCAACCCGGTCAGAAAAGCTGGAGCCCTTCTTAAATGCATCTTGGAAAGGTAAATGCTGAT
>JASFFF010000250.1:0-5929 GCA_050124445.1 Desulfosarcina sp. | reverse complement strand
GGAATGCCCCCGACTGTCTTCCAAACCGGATAACATTGAGATCACCCGCTTCAAGCGACTTTACGAAACCCAATGGGATGCGGCCACCTGTTTCTTGCCCCAGGGCCTGATCTGTCTCGGTCCGGTAACCCGGGGCGGTTGCGATGCACGCTGCATCAAGGCCAACATGCCCTGTCGCGGCTGCTTTGGTCCGACGGAGCGGGTGGCGGACTTTGGCGCAGGCGCCATGGCACTGATCGCCGCCATCATGGGCGGTTGCGAAAAAGCGGATATTGAAGGGGCGGTAAGCAGCATTGTCGATCCGACCGGCCTATTCTATCGCTATTCGCTGGCCGCCTCTGTGCTTGGAAAAGGAACGCCTCAATGACCCGCCGGATTCTGATTGACCCGATCACGCGCATAGAGGGCCATGGCCGCATCGATATCCGTCTAAATGATGCCGGCAATGTGGCCCGGGCCTTTTTCCAGGTTCCCGATTTCAAGGGGTTTGAGAAGTTCTGTGAAGGGCGCGCCGCTGAGGAGATGCCCACCTTGACGCAGAAAATTTGCGGGGTCTGCCCCACCGCCCACCACATCGCCGCCGTCAAGGCACTGGATGACCTATTCGGCGTACCTGTGCCAACGGCCGCCAGGGTGATCCGTGAACTCATGCACACCGCTTTCGTCTTCGAAGACCACCTGCTCCATTTCTTCTATCTGGGCGGGCCCGATATTCTGGTAAACGGCGCCGCCCATGCCGCCAAACGGAATGTATTCGGCGCCCTGGAGGCAATGGGTGATGCGATTGGAAAGCAGGCCATCCAAATCCGCCAAAAAGTTCGGTCACTCAATGCATTAATAAGTGGCAGCACCTTATACCCTGTCTGCGGACTCCCCGGAGGGGTCGCCCATCCGGTTGACGAAAAAACCCGAAAAAGCATCCGTGAAACGGCGTCACAAGCGTTGTCTTTTGCACGGCAGTTGTTGACCCGGTTCCATAAAATCGTGTTGAGAAACGACCAATTTACCAAGCTGGCTCGCAGCCATATCTTTGCTTTGCGCACCTATTACACGGGTTTGGTAGACGACGCCGGCCGGGTCAACTTCTATGATGGTCAGATACGGGTGGTCACGCCGACGGGCAAGAAATTTGTCCAATTTCCCGCTGCAGCCTATCTGGAACACCTACGGGAACGGGTCGTCGAAGGCAGCTACATGAAAATCCTGTACCTTAGCGCCGTCGGCTGGAAAGGCGCCGCAGACGGCCCGAACAACGGGTTATATCGCGTGGGCCCGTTGGCCCGTCTCAATGCGTCGGTCGGCATGGCCACACCTCTGGCCCAACGTGAATATGAACGTCTGTACAATGCCGTGGGCCAAAAACCAGCCCACAACACCCTGCTCTATCACTGGGCACGCCTGATCGAGGTATTGTATGCGGCCGAACGGATGGTCGAACTGGCCGGGCATCCCGGACTCACCGATCCTCGCATCCGCAACCTGCCGACCGAGTCTCCCACCTCGGGCGTGGGGGTGTGTGAAGCCCCGCGGGGAACCCTGATTCACCATTATCAGACCGATTCACGCGCCATCGTCAAGCAGCTAAATCTGTTGGTGGCCACCCAAAACAATGCAGGGGCCATTTGTCTTTCGGTGGAAAAGGCCGCCCGCGCGCTAATTAAAAACGGCCGGGTGACCGATAAGATACTTAATCGCGTGGAGATGGCCTACCGGGCCTATGATCCCTGCCTGGCTTGCGCCACCCACTGAAACATGGTTGTGGCAGGACCATGCGATAGATGCATCGCAGGCGACCGGTCTTACCCACCATGGCGCCGAACACGGCGCCAATCATTGACCAAGGCATAAGGAGCGTCGCAGATGGCTGTCGAAGTGTTGGATATGGTAGGGATGAAATGCCCGCAGCCGGTACTGAAAATTGCGGTCAAGGCACCGGAAATGAATCCAGGCGATATTCTTGAAGCGATCGGCGATTGCCCAACCTTTGAACGGGATGTGCGGGTATGGTGTCAGCGGCTGAAGAAAACCTTTCTTTCCATCGCGGATGAAGGAGACGGTCGAAAACGCATTCAAATCCTGTTTTAAGATCAGGCAAGCGCAGACACGCGTCTGTGACAGCGGACGAAAGGCGGTTGTCCCCCGTAAAGAGCAAATCGCGAATCCATGAACGACACGATTAAATGCACGGATTATTTTGAATGCCAGAGGGTTGGCTGTCCGGCGAATGACTCGGACAGTCAATACTGCTGGCTGATTGATGGCACCCATTGCCACGATGCCGTGCATAACACGTTTGCGCCCAAGGTGGAAATGTGCCTCACCTGCCCGGTATTCAAAAATAACATGGATCCGGAGGCCATGCCGGCCACTTGTGCCAAAATAGCCAGACAGTTCAGGGAGACCCGAGAAATACTATATGCGCGCGATCGGGAGCTGGAGTCGATCAGCATGGAGATGGCCATCGGTCTGTCGGAAGTGTTTGAAGCGCTTAAAAAGATTGCGGCCGGCGATCCACTGGTCCGGCTTAAGGAGGATTCCAGCCTCGAGCTGATCACCAAACTCAAGCAGATGGTCAACCAGACGGCGGAAGACATGGGAGATATGGTCGATATGACCCATGAATTCGCCATGGGACTGGCCGAACATTTCGATGTCCTTCACCGGGTCGGCAAAGGCGACCTGGGTGCTCGGGTGCAGGGAACATCGACGATCGAATTGCTGGAATCCCTCAAGGCTGAAACCAACCGAATGATCATCAATGTTAAGCAAGAGATAGATCACCGCCACAAAGTGACCCGGGATCTGATTGTCAGCGAGGAACGCTTTCGCACCTTTGCGGAAAATGCACCCATTGGCATCACCATCATGAACCCTGACCTCACCTTCGCCTTTATCAACCGGACCTTTACTGAAATCTTCGGCTACACCATCGAAGATATTCCGGATAAGGCCACTTGGTTTAAAAAAGCCTATCCCAACCGTGAAGATCGCCAAACGATCAAGGCCCGTTGGGAAACCTATAGCGGGAAAACTGCCAAGATCGGTGCAATCCAGTCCACCACGCTGGAGGTCACCTGCAAAAACGGGACGAAGAAAACGATCAGTTTTCGTACGGTGGTCATGGATAACGGCAAACATTTCGTGACCTATTCGGACATTACGCGACAGGCCCGGGCACAGGAAGTCCTCAAGGAATCCGAAGAAAAGTACCGGACCTTGATCGATAACATCCAGGACGGTGTGTTTCTTATTGAAAAGGAGCGCTTTTTGTTTGTCAATGAAGCCATGGCACGCATAATCGGGTATTCCGTTACCGAACTTATCGGTATGAATATCGGCAACGTCATCGCTCCTGAAGACGCAGACATGGTGGTCGCCCGCTATCATCAGCGCCAAGCCGGAAAGAATGTGGCCAGCAGCTATGAACTGCGCCTGCTGCACAAAGACGGCTTGCGCCGAATATTCACCAACATCAATGTTGGCATCATCAACTACCAGAGTCGCGTATTGACCATCGGGACCATAAAGGACATCACCGAACGCAAACTTGCCCAAAAAGAGCAGCGGGAGATGGCTGAGAAGCTGCAGCGGTCCAAGAAGATGGAAGCCCTGGGAACGCTGGCCGGTGGTGTGGCGCATGACCTGAACAACATTCTCTCCGGCATCGTCAGCTATCCGGAACTGATATTGCTGGATCTTCCTAACGACAGCCCACTCAGGCGTCCCATTGAAACCATCCAAAAATCCGGCCAGCGGGCCGCAGCGATCGTCCAAGACCTGTTGACCCTGGCACGACGGGGCGTGGCCACCATGGTGGCAGTTGATCTGAACCAGATTGTGTCTGAGTATCTAAACAGTCCGGAATTCGCCAAGCTCTGCTCGTTTCATCCGCATGTGACAGTCGACACCCACCTCACAAAGGACCTGCTGACCATCTCCGGCTCTCCGGTTCACCTGTCAAAAACCCTGATGAATTTGGTTTCCAATGCTGCCGAGGCCATGTCTGAAGGGGGAAAAATCTCCATCTGCACGGACAACCAATATGTAGACCGATCGCTGAACACCTTCGATGACGTGGCCGAAGGAGATTATGCCGTGCTCACGGTTAAAGACACCGGTGTGGGCATTTCGCCCAGGGACATCCAGCAAATCTTCGAGCCTTTCTACACTAAAAAAGTGATGGGAAGAAGCGGTACCGGGTTGGGCATGGCCGTTGTATGGGGCACAGTCAAAGATCACAGCGGCTATATCGACGTAAAGAGTGTCCAAGGAGAGGGAACCACGTTGACGCTCTTCTTCCCCATTTTTCGCGGCCAAGCGATGGTCAGCGCTGAACCCGCTTCCATAGAGGCCCTGGTTGGCGACGGCCAGCATATTCTGGTAGTGGACGATGTAGCCGAGCAACGGGATATCGCATCAGCAATCTTACAACGCTTGGGCTACCGCGTCGTTACCGCACCCAGCGGGGAAACAGCGGTAGACTATATCAGGGGCCACGCCGTTGATCTCGTGGTGCTTGACATGATCATGGATCCGGGTATTGACGGTCTTGAAACCTATCGCCGGATGTCGGCTTTGAATCCCGAATTGAAGGCAATCATCGCCAGCGGCTTTTCAGAGACCGAACGTGTCAAATCTCTGCAGCGACTTGGCGTTCGTCAATACCTAAAAAAGCCTTACACGCTTGAAAAAATCGGCCAGGCGATAAAGCGGGCCCTTGACATCTAACGGCTCCGGCCGAGCCTCTCGCAGGACCATCTGCTCGGTACATCCAATGAACAGCAACTTGCCCGAACATTGCATCACCCCTTTTCAACAATTGGCCAAAACGAAAGCGTGTTCCATTTTAAAATGTGAAAATCGTTTAATCGGCCAGAGCGCGACTGTTTTGGTCTACCATCGGTTTGATGCAATATCCGGGTTGGCCGCAGCGGGGCTCCGAACAGCCGCCCTTGCACGGCCTTGGTTGCGCCCATGTCGAGTCAGCATCGTGACGACCCTTTTGAGTTGACGACTGGTTTCGATAGCGACTATAGTTAAGGAAATGCGCCAGGTACAATACGTAGGAATCGAACCGACAGGGCGACCCGCTCCCGCCATCGAACGTTGTAAGATGCCGACAGATATCATTGCTTTCCAGCGAACCAGCCCCTTTGAAGTCCATTAATCGCTAACTGACCAGCGCCCGCCGCCACCTGACCGCCACACCCGCCGCCGCGTGTGATGATGGGATGATTCCCTTTTCCGATAAACTCGCAGGACGAGGAGAGGAATCGGGTAAACCAAGACTCCGCTGAGGAGTTCAGAAAGGAGGTATACTCATGTATCTCAAGCAAGCAGACCTATTTTGGGGCATGGACAAGGAGTTCGTCAAGGAAGCCATGATAATCACCACCAAGGAGAGCCTTGAAGAAGGGCAGATGGTGTTTAAGGAGGGGGATCCAGCCGAATCGTTTTACATTCTTATCAAAGGCCGAATCAAACTTACCCTGGGCGAGAAATCGCGAGAAGTTTACGTCGCCTATCAGCCTGGAGAGATTATAGGATGGTCAAGTCTCATCGGCCGAAAGACGCTTTCCGCCAGCGCCCATTGCCTTGAGGACACCACACTCAGCAAAATCGATCGAAAAAAATTCGCCGACATCTTGAACCGCTATCCAACCGCAGCAGCCATGCTATTTGAGCGTGTGGCAGCAATGCTGGGCAATCGGTTGGTCAACCTCTACCCCAGTGTGGCCTGAAGCGGGCTGATAGGTTCATGACGACGCGCAAGGAATCGCTGCCGGTCGCCTTTAATCAGCCCCGAACCAGATGCTTGGTGACTCGATACAAGGAGGAACTGGTGCAAACTTCATAGTATTTGCGATGGGTGAACTGAACCCGACTCAGGTCCTTGGGATTGACCTCCGGAACGTCGGCTTCGCGCAGG
>JASFFF010000249.1:0-5984 GCA_050124445.1 Desulfosarcina sp. | reverse complement strand
CGACGCCGAGCGGATCGGCTGGCCGGTCTCGCCATTTTGCTTGTGAAAGTGATGGCCCTTGTGATCGTAGACGGCGGCCTGGTGGCACTGCAGGCAAAGGTCGTTGCCCTTCTTGATGCGGCGGATGCTGTGCACATCGTGGCAGTCGCTGCAGCGCACGTCGCGGGCGTACATTTTGCTTTGCATGAACGAACCGTAGACGTAAACCTCGTCCAGGATCTGCCCGTCGGCAAAATAGAGGCCCTCGTTCAGCAGTTGAGGGATGCCGTAGTCCAGAAAATCGGCGTGGTGGTGGATGTTGTCATCCAGACTCATGCGCCGGGAATGGCAGGGGGCGCACAGTTCGATCTGCTGGCGCGAGGTCATATCCCGCGTCTTGACGCTCAAGGCGTAGTTGTCTACATCCGGCCGCCCCATTTCCGGCAGTTGGGCCCAGCGCACGTGGTTGTCACCCGGACCGTGGCAGGCCTCGCAGCCCACGCTGATTTCCGACCAGGTGGTGGCGTAGGTATCGGTGGAAAAATCGTAATTTTTCCTCAGGTCGGTGGAGTGGCATTCGGCGCACATGCCGTTCCAGTTCTGACCGTTGTTGGTCCAGTATAGCCAATCCTGGGGATCCAGCGGTTGATCGGGGTAGAGGTGGTACCAGCGCCGCTTTTGTACGTCCCAGGTGATGGGCAGGCACTGCATGCGTCCGCCGGGAAAGGGGATCAGGTACTGCTGCAGCGGGTACCAGCCGAAGGTGTGGGTGATTTCAAACTCGGTCATCTTTCCGTCAACACCCGGGGTGGTCACGAAGTACTTGCCGTCGCGGCGATAAAAACGTGAGGTTTCACCGAAATGGGTGAATGTGGCGTTGTCGAAGTCTCCCAGGACCGTCTTCTCGTTGGCCGTCTCCATGGCCCAGCGGTGGTGGGAGTCGGCCCACTTGTCGTACTCCGGTTTATGGCAGTCGCGGCAGGCCTGGCTGCCCACGAATGCGGACGTGGGCGCTGCAGCGGTGCCGGTCGCCGGCGATGTCGCGTGCTGATGCCGCCAATGGGCCAACGGTATGGTCACGACGATCACCAGGGTGGCAACGAGTCCGGTGATCTTCCAGGGTGTGTTGGTGTCTGTTGGCATAATGCTGAAAAGCGGTCAGCGTTACCCGCTTTTGGTTATGGTCGGGTAAACCAGCTGGTTTACTTCGAAGCGGTCACGTTTAATGATGGTCCCGGCGTCGACCCGCACGATCTCATTTTCGATAATTACCCGGTGTTGATCCATGGCCCGTGGTGCCGGAGAACTGACCACCTCGCCCCGGATGTCGAATACCGATGAATGGCAGGGGCACACAAAGCGCTGCTCCTCTTCGATCCAGGGCAGGGTGCAGCCTAGATGGGGGCATCGTCTCGAGAGGGCCAGAAAACCGCCATCATCCAGCCGCGCCAGGTAGAAGCGTCCCCGGGGAAATGCCGTTACCGTCCCGGTAGTAAACGCATCAACCGGCCCGACGGCCATCGGTTCAGCGATGTCATCTTTGTGGGCCTGGCTGGCAGCAGGACGCAGGAACGTTGTGGCCACCCAGATCAATTCCAGCAAGGCGGCCAGCCCCAATCCGGTCCACAGGAAAACGAGAAATCCCCTGCGCGGTGGTTTGGGTTCTGCATCCGGTTGCTTTTGTTTTTTTCCAGACATGAAACAATCCGTGTTCACTAAATTACCATGGCAGGACCAGGGCCATCCCCTCACCCCGAAACCAGACCCCGGTGACGGTTAGTACGCCATAGGCCGTCAGGAGCAGGACGAAGAGCGCCTGGACCGCCTCGTTGCGGTTGGCCAGAAATTGCTTCCTGATCAACCCGTAAAACAGGCCGAGCAGGGCCATGAGCAACACGGTGGGCGCGATCCCATCGACAACCATTGGCGACAGACGGTCTGCAAGGCCGCTTGCGGCCACCACGTTCTCCCTGACAAGGATCAGCAGCGGAGTGAGCGTCAGCCCGACCACAGCTGCGAGAAGTCCAATTTTGCGACCGATGCGGGAGGCAAACCAGACCCCTCGGGTATCGGCGTCATATCTCAAATAGGGAATCGCCAGCAGCGTGCCGGCCGCCAGCAGCGGCATCAGGCAGACGGCCACCAGCGGGTGAAAGTGCAGCAGCAGCTCCTGCATGCCGGCAAAGTACCACGGAGCTCGGGTGGGGTTGGGGCTCAGCCCGGGATTGGCCGGGTCAGCCAGGGGCGCGTCGATCCATAGCGATATCAGCAGCACGGCTGCGATGAGTACCAATGCCGTTACCAGTTCGCGCAGCAGCAGGTGCGGGACCGTGGCCACGCGATCCGCTTTATCGTCAGACCGGTCGGCCGCTGTATCCGCTGGGCGGGGAACCACCAGTCCGCCGGCTTTTCTTACCCGCCAGAAGTGAAAGGCCATCAAGCCCGCAAGACCCACGGGGATGACGGCCGTGTGCAAGGCGAAAAACACCTGCAGGGTGGCCGGCCCGATTTCGGAGCCTTCGCAAATAGCTGCAAGAAGCCGAGCACCGACGATCGGCAGGTACTCCAGCATGCCGGTGGAAACAGTCACGGCCCAGTATGCCAGCTGGTCCCAGGGCAGCAGATAGCCGGTGAAATTGGCCAGCAGCACCGTGGCCGCCATGACCAGTCCGACCACCCAGTTGAATTGGCGCGGCGGGTGAAAGGCGCCGGTAAAAAAGACCCGCAGCATGTGCAGGACCGCCACGGCCACCAACAGGTGGGCGCACCAGTGGTGCAGGTTGCGGATCAGACGCCCGAAGGGCATGTCGGCGATGATGGCCTGAATGGACCCATAAGCGGCAACCGGCGTGGGCACGTAGGCGAACTTGAGCAACACACCGCTGGCGAGTTGCAGCAGAATGAGGGTGGCGGCCATGCCGCCCAGGCCCCAGGTGAGGGAGAATCGCAGGGTTTGCCGGGGAACGCTGGTTGGTCGGAAATGGAGCACCAGGTTTCTCAGCAGGAACCGGTTGGTCCGGGTCCCGGCTTCAGGCCTCAGGGGCTGGGGAAAAATGGACCGAACGATATCTGGTAACAATGGCTACTCCAATGGTCGGGACAACCCGAATTATTTAGATGTAGAAAACATCGGTTCAAACTTTGGTTTATAAGTTCCTGGGCGTTGGCCTGTCAAGGAAGGCTTTTTGAGTTACCTGTTCTGGCGAGACATCGGCATGAGGCCAGTGAAGTTGTTAAATGATCAACCCCTTTGAATACAATTTAAACTTGAAAACTCATCGTTATGATTTGATATTTCAATGATTCGTCTGCTTCAGCCATGGCATGTCAGTATCGGCAAACGGAATGAAGAGCTGGCATTCTGGGCGACTCACAGTGGGGCGGAAGTGGGTCTTTTTTGCAGAAATCCGGAAAAAATTGGGCGATTTTAGTCAAATACGCCGATGCTCCCCGAAAAACGCGTTCCATGTCGAGTGTCTTGAATGATTTGGAGCTGGCCCATCTCTGAATGGTTTATCCGGGAGACAAAGCCTATCCACTTGGCCCCCGTGTCAGCACGATGCCTATTGGTGCAATCAAGGACCGGTGGCAATATGCTTAGTGTGCGTTCAGAAATAGGCAAATTTGGTCGAGATCAAGGCGTGCAGCTCAATTTTAACTCGGATTTACCATAGGCGCCCCGAAGGAATTGACCTTGGGGTACGTATGGTTGATATTCAGAGGGTGAAATTTTAAGCACAACTCAGATATTGGGCTGGCAGACATTTTTTAGATACTTCTGAAAATAGCAATCGAATGGCGCCAGGCAAGACCTCGAAACGAATTTCCTTGCCTTGATTGGCTCGCCGTTCAGGTTGACAGGCGAGCCAATAGATAAATCGCGGGCCCTCCAAAACGGGAAATGGGGAGGGCCTTTATCTCGGCATTAGCGATATAGTTATGACTCACCATACTAGTGGCACTTTTTTATCCTTTGGATCCTAAACGCAATCCACCATGGATAAAAAAGACATCGCCAGCCAATGCTTCGTTGCGATAGATATCACCTACCAGCATGGCCACCTCCTCGGGTTCGATCAGGCGCCCAATGGGTACTTGCCCAATGATGTAATCCAGGGCCTTTTGGTTCATGTTCTTGACCATGGGGGTACCAACATAGCCAGGGGCCACGGCCACGCAGCGGAGCCTGTCGGCCAAGCCACGGCGAAAAAACTCAGCCGTGATCACTTTGGGCATTACCGACATGGCCGCTTTTGTGGAGGAGTAGTTAATTTGGCCGGCGGTACCTAAGGAACCAGTGGATGAGACCAGGCAGATCAGCCCCTTGCAGTTGTGATTGATCATCCGTTCAGCACACTCGCGAACAGTCAGAAAAACGCCGGTCAAATTGATATCTATGACTGCTTTAAAATCACTGAGCAACATTTTTTTAGTGACTTTGCCGGTCTCCCGATCCGGCGCCACCATCAACCCATCCTTAATAATTCCGGCAAATGGGGCGACCAGGTTGATCTGGCCGAATTTCTCGATAGCCTCATCGGCCAACCGAGCGCAGTCTTCCTCTTGGGTCACGTTGCACAATACGGTGGCGACATCGCCTTTGAGCTCCTCTTTGGCTCGGACCAGGGCAGACTCAACTACATCGCCGATCACTACTTTACCGCCTTTTTCCAGCCAATATTTGGCCAGCGTAAGGCCGATACCGCTACCGCCGCCAGTGATGACAGCCACTGAATCTTTGATATCCAACATGATTCCACCTCTATTCCTTGTAAATTGAGTTTTATTCGCCAGCTAAGACTTGTCTATGTAGACTTTATGGATATTCTCCATGAGCGCGTTGAACTGTTCGCTCTGCTCTTTTACGGAGCTCTGTATATGCTGAAACAGTTCACTATAACCGAGACCTTTTTCTTCCATGAGGGCCCGCAGTTCCTTGATGGTGATTTGTTGCTGCTCAACTTTCTCTTCCAGGGCCGCACATCGGTCCAACACCTTTTGATGTTCAGTCTGACTGACCCAACCCCATTGTTTGGCAAGTTGGCCCAAGGTTTGTTGGAAATCCTCAATCGCCTTCTGCCACTGTTGAGCGGTTTGGTTATCATCGCCCCCGGATGGGGATAGACCGTAGCAATGTCGGAACAGCTCGTTGAGTTCCTTGGCTCCTGCGAATCCCTGCTGCATCCAGTCGGTCATCTCTTCGAGCTGTTTTTGGCCGTGGGCAACATGGGTAAAAAAAGTGCCCCAGAATTCATAAAATTGTCGATTCATGGAATAAGTAATCCCGCTGAAAAATAAAGGCAGGGCTAAACACCCTGCCTTTATTGAAATTGCCTGAACTAAGTTCGATTTCCCCAAAAGAGAGAAGGTGCATTAATCTGCCCTGGTCAATGTGGCTTTGCTTTTAGTTTTTTGCCGTAGTTTTGGCTGCAGTTTTCGCTGTAGTTTTGGCCGGCTTGCTTTTACTCTGTTTGATAAAGTGTTTTTCTAAGCTGGCAAAACCTGCTTCAACATACGACTTAAAACGATCACGCTCTTCCTGATACGCATTTGCCCAACTTTGCATTGCTTTGCGACCTTCCTCTGGAACCAAATTTCCCTTATTCATCATCGTTTCCATTGTTGAGGCGGCCTGATCCTGAAACAAAGCTGCAGCATCGAACCAGCTGGTGAAAGCAGCTTTCTGAAAATCGAACGCCTGTTTTGCGACTTGGTTAAACGCCATCATCCCCATACCCTCCTATAAAGAATTGATCATTGTGGCAATGCAATATAGATTGCCAGTATTAATTAGCGCCTATAATAGTGTTCCAATTAAGCTTGTCAATAGTTTTTTTGTGCGTTGCACAATGAATTTTCCATTTTGTGCAGTGTTGTGGTTTTTAATGGCAGAATGTTATTTGAAAACAAAATGTTAAGATTGAGATGCTTTCACGAATCGGTCCCTCGTCGAAACCGGTACTTTAGAGTACAAACATGCATTTTTTGCATGGTCAACAGGTGAA
>JASFFF010000248.1:0-5987 GCA_050124445.1 Desulfosarcina sp. | reverse complement strand
GGTTTACTCTCCGTTCAACACCCCCGGGTGGTCGCCTAAAAATCGATACAGGGTGGCCCGGCCCACACCGAGCACTTTTGCCGCCCGGGCCTTGTTGCCGCCGGTTTTTGTCAGCGCCGATCTGACCATCTCCGCATCCAGTTTTCGCACCGGCCCCCGCCTGGGCTTTTCCAACATGACGCCTTTTAATTCGAGGGGCAGGTCATCGGGCCGAATCACCTTGCCCTTGCAGCGCACGATGGCAAATTGAACGGCGTTTTGCAGTTCGCGGACATTGCCTGGCCAGTGGTAGTCCATGAATACGTTCAGTGCTTCATGGGCGATCCTGACCGGGCGCTGGCCCTTGATTACCGGTGCCTGGGACAAGAAGTGCTCCACCAGAAGGGGAATGTCCGATTTGCGCTCCCGGATGGGGGGAATGTGGATGGGAATGACATTGAGCCGGTAGAACAGGTCCTCCCGGAATTGGCCCTTTTTGACTTCTTTTTTTAAGTCCTTATTGGTGGCACTGACCACCCGCAGGTCCACCAATACGGTTTTTTCACCGCCCACCTTTTCAAAGCTGCCATCTTGGAGAAATCGCAGCAGCTTGACTTGCAGCAATTTGGGCAATTCGGCGATTTCATCCAAAAAGATGGTGCCTTTGGTGGCCAATTCGAAGCGCCCCTTCTTGTCGCGTATAGCACCGGAAAAGGCCCCTTTGACGTGGCCGAAAAGCTCACTCTCGATTAGGCCCTCGGGCAGTGCACCGCAGTTGATGGGCACAAACGGATTGCCGGCGCGCAGACTTTCATTGTGAATGGCGTTGGCCACCAGCTCCTTGCCGGTACCGGTTTCGCCGGATATGTGGACCGGATAGTCGTAGCTGGAAACATCCTTGATCTGACGAAACACGTCGACCATCTTGTTGTCGCAGCCGATAATATTGGCAAAACCGGTCATCTCCCTGGCTTTGACCCGCAATTCGAACAGATCGGTGATGTCCCGGAAGGTGGCCAGCACCCCGAATTCCCGATCGTCTTCGTCACGCATCATGGTGGCCGTCATCTCCAGCCGCCTGGATTCACCTTCTCGGGTGATGATGTTGACCGGGTACTCGGCCGTGTCCAGAAATATGGGCTGGGTTCCGCAAAAAGAGCAACGGCTTCCGCAAAAGGGTCCCCCCAGCGCCTCATGGCAATCCTTGCCCAGGACATCTTCACGGCGATAGCCGGTGATCTCCTCGGCCTGGCGGTTAAAATAGAAAATCCGGCGGCACAGGTCGTGGGCGATAATCCCATCTTTCATATTGTCCAGAATCCGCTCCAGATTTTTGGGGTTGGACAATATGGTGTCGATGGTCAACGCGTTCATGTTGGCTCGGGACATCAATCGGAGAGTCGGTGTCTTTGGTTGTAGGACGCAGCCCGCCCCACAAGCGGGCAATGGATGACAAACGCGCGTACGATAGCACCTAACCCGCAAATGATCAACCTTCTTGGGACACTTTCCTGGGACAGGTTGGCGGCAAGGTCAGATTACCGGAAACTCTGATTCATCAGGGGCTTGCGGGCCATCGAAGGCATTGTCCACATGGCTTCTGATGCCCGGTCTGCCTGCATTTCACGGCGGTCGTCCAGACGTGCCGTGCCAGGCTGCGGCGGTCACGGAGGGGTTCGGTAGACGAGAGGCAACCGTGCGGTGTAATCAATGCCCACAGGGTCAGGCGCGACCGGACCACTTGCGGGTTATTGCGGTTGTTGAGGATCGATACTAGCAGCCGGTTTTTCCCATCGAACATGCCGGATACCGGCATTCGTCACAGTCCAGGCACAACCCGCCCACGGCAAAGCGGGCCAGGTCTCGGGCGTCAGGGCGTTCGCCTGCCAACAGCCGCGGCAGAACCAAATCGAAGACCGTTATGCGGTGGTAGAGCCCGCAGGCGGGGATGCCGACGATGGGAATATCCGCCTTGAAGGCCAGCAGAAACATGGCGCCCGGTAGCACCGCCGCGCCATAGTGAACCGCATCGACCCCGGCCTGGCGAATGCCATGACGGGTCACATCGTCTGGATCCACCGACATGCCGCCGGTGGTAATGATCATGTCCGTATCGGCAGCGGCGAATCGTACGATGGTGTCGGCGATGCGCCGGGCATCGTCAGGCAGGATGACCGTCTCCAACAGCGATGCACCCAAGGCAGCTAGTTTTTCGCCCACGATGGCTTCGAACCGGTCGTCGATCAGCCCATCATAGACTTCACTGCCGGTGACGATCAGGCGAACCTTGTTGCGACGATAGCGCTTAACGCTGAACAATGGCGCCTGCTCGCGGGCCAGGGATACCGCCTGGTCAAGCACGTGCCGATCGATGATCAGGGGGATGGTCCGGGTGCCGGCCACCACCTGCCCGTCGGAAACGGGGGTGTTGTCGTGCAGGGCGGCGCACATGACGTCGGGGATCAGGTTGAAGGCCACCAGGGCCTCGACGTTGATTTTCAACAGTCCGCGGCAGGCGGCACGCAGTTGCAGTTTGCCCTCTGCGGGTTGGCGATCGAAAGTGATTCCCGGACCGGCCAACGCTGCGGCCAGCGCCAGCACCGCATCGTCTTCGTGCACCTGGTCGGCATTCAGGTCGAGCACATACAGGTGTCGCTTGCCCAGCCGCATCAGGCGGCATACGTCCTGTTGGCGAACCCGGTGACCCCGCCGGAACGAGGGGCCTTTAGATTTACCGGGACGGATTTCGGTAATATCGTGGGCCAGGCGGGTGCCGACAGCCTTTTCTACTTTTATCTTGGTCATGCCGCCGTGTCGCTGGGGCGGGCGCTGGGATTGGCCCATGGGTCACATCCTTTATCGACGCACAATCAATCAAGTCGGCGCAATTTTAGCACAACCGCCAGTGAAAATGAAACGCTTTGGTTTTACGGCGGACCGTCCCGCAAGCCACCCGCTATCTGAACCATTGCACCCAGCAGAGATGTTTGCATTGAATTGTGAAGCCTGCTTTCATTTTGGCCAACTGGTGCACAGCGTTGAGGCAATGTTCGGGCTCGTGGCGTGGTCGTTGACTCAGGTCAATGTTATGGGCTGTCGGTAGCGCTTAAACTGAAAGCACAGCTGCTTGATCACAAGGCCGCGGTGCTTGGTGGGTTGTTCTACCGCCGGGTGGGTTGCTTCGCGCTGAAAACCGCATCCGGCAGCCCGGGGATGCGCGTTTGTCGTTGCGGCCTTGGTTAAAAACGCACGCGGCCTGCCAAGCGTGTAGTCGTTGACCCGGACCAAGGATCGAAACCATTAGCAACTTTGCGCTTTTTTCGAACGATATTTTCTGCTTAAATAGCGGCCCATCGGCTTCCGCGGCCTTGTCACAGAGCAATGCGTTATTAGTTTTATTGACCCGGCCACGGCTGATCGGCAGTCGATCGCTATGTGCTGCGCCGCTTGACGTTCATCGGGCGACGGCCGCGGGGCTGACTTAAAACGGTGGGGCCTGGGCCCATAATGAAGGAGTTGTTTTTGAAAAACGCGAACCCTTTGTGGACATTCTTTTGCTCGGTCAAGCTGACCATTGTCCTGCTGCTCTCTTTGGCAATTACATCCATCATCGGCACCGTCGTCCCCCAGAACCAAAGTCCGGATGCCTACCTGCATGCCTTTGGTGCCTTTGGTTACCAGTTTTTGAGTACGCTGGGCATTTTCGATATGTACCATTCATGGTGGTTCCAGGGACTCTTGCTGCTGTTGACCCTCAATATCGTCATTTGCTCCATCGATCGCTTGAGCGGCAGCTGGAAACTGATTTTCAAGCCCAACCCGACGATTCGTCCCGAGCGCTTCACCAAGCGCTCGGATGCCCGCAATTTTACCGACAAGCGGACCGCCGATGAACTGGTTGCGGCCTATGAACCCATTATCTCCCGTCGATACGGCAGATGCACGGTGACCCGTTCGACAGATCAAACGGTGATATATGCGGAAAAGGGACGTCTGACGCGGCTGGGTGTATATATCGTTCATCTGAGCGTGATTTTTTTGCTGGTTGGCGGCCTGGTGGGATCCCTTTTCGGCTTCGAGGGTTTCGTCAACATCGCCGAAGGCGAAGCCACGGATATCATCCGCATCCGCAACACCGGCGGGATTCACCAGCTCGGTTTTCAGATTCGTTGCGATGATTTCAATATGACGCTATACGAAAACGGATCGCCGAAGGAATACCGCTCTTCCTTGTCGATTATCGAGGAGGGTCAAACGGTCTTGCAGAAAGCGATCATTGTCAACGACCCTTTGCGTTACCGCGGGATCAATATCTTCCAGTCCAGCTATGGCCAATTGCCGCCTGAAAAGGCGTCTTCAACCGAGGCACCTGCGCCCGGGCCGGCCGGGACATACGATCTGACGTTCACCAGTCGCGAATCGGGCATGACCTACACCCTCACCGCCACACCCGGCGAACCCGTGAATATCCCCGAGGGCATGGGAAAGTTCATCATTGTGGATTACGAGGCCGAGGCAACCTTTCGCGGAATGGCTGTCGGTGCGGCCCTGAAGGGCCTGCTCACACCGGTGGACGGGGAACCGGTGGAAGTGCTGTTGCCCCTGAAATTTGCCAACTTCGATAAGATGCGCGGCGGCCAGGTCGTCATTGCCGTGGCCAACCAGCCAAATGAGACCGCTAAAAACCCCGCGGCCGAACAGGTGCGCTACTACACCGGCCTCCAAGTGACCCGTGACCCCGGAGTGTGGCTGGTCTACACGGGTTTCATCCTGATGATTGCCGGCTGCTTCGTTACTTTTTACCTGTCTCATCAGCAGGTGTGCCTGGTAATCGATCAACTGCGCAAAAACAGCCGGGTGACCCTTGCCGGCCTTTCCAACCGCAACAAGCTGGCCATGAAGAATACCATCGAGAAGCTATATTCGGCCATGACCGAGCGTTAACCCGATTTGCCCAAAGACACCAAAGGGAGTTAAGCATCGCCCATGACCAGTTCACAGTTCCTCTCCGTTTCGACCTTTGTCTTCGCCCTGGCCGCCTTCATTTACATGGCGGCGCTGATATTCAAGAAACCCCGCCTGACGCTGCCGGCGCGCTGGACCGTAGTGGCTGCCGTGGTGTTGACCACCGCGGGACTGCTGCTTCGTTGGGTGGAATCCTACCGGTTGGGCATCGGCCACGCCCCCTTGTCCAATCTATATGAATCGCTTGTGTTTTTTGCCTGGACGGCGGGTATTGTCTACCTGTTCATGGAGTTTAAATACAAAAATGCCCTGGTCGGCGCCTTTGTCACCCCGATTGCCTTTCTGGCCATGGCCTACGCCTCCATGTCGCCGAACATCAACGACCGCATCCAGCCACTGGTACCGGCACTCAAAAGCAATTGGCTCATCGCCCATGTGGCCACCTGCTTTTTCGGCTACGCCGCCTTTGCGATTGCATTCGGAACAAGCTTGATGTACCTGATCAAAGCGTGCAACCCGGACAAGCCCGACGGCATAATCGGGCACATGCCCAAGCTGAATATCCTTGATGAACTCACCCACCGCATGGTGCTCTTCGGCTTCCTTTTCCTCACCGTTGGGATTATCACCGGAGCGGTGTGGGCCAATTCAGCCTGGGGCAGTTACTGGTCCTGGGACCCCAAGGAGACCTGGTCCCTGATTACCTGGTTTGTCTACGCCACCTTGCTGCACGCACGCCTCATGCGCGGGTGGCAGGGAAAACAGATCGCCTACCTTTCCCTTGTCGGTTTTGCGGCCGTGCTGTTTACCTATTTTGGGGTCAACTTGCTGCCGGGGCTGCACAGCTACGGAAAAGTGTAATTAAAGGTTGCTGAAATGATACGGTGCCGGTATGCAAAATAAGATGGACGCCCTGGACAAAACGATCCTCAATCGCATTCAAACCCGATTTCCACTGACCCCCGCGCCCTTCGCGACGATTGCCCGAGAGTTGGACACCACCGAAGCGGCGGTTTTGGACCGCGTGTCCCGCCTCAAGGAGA
>JASFFF010000247.1:0-5990 GCA_050124445.1 Desulfosarcina sp. | reverse complement strand
CGGGCGGCGGCCCAGTCAGCCTGCGGGTGTCGATGACCCCCTGGCTGTGGGCGAATGTATAGAAAAGATACCGGGTGGCCGGATAGCGCGTGAGGGTCTGGCGGATAAACCGTGCCAATGTGTCAGGGCTGCCCAGGTTGGCTTCTCCCCACTCCTCCAGGACCGGCGAGTTGATCTTGCCGAGTTCAGCGTCAAATTCCACCCGCAGCAACCGCGTGCGGGCCCACCGGTCATCATATGGGCCCAGCCATTGTTGATGGCCGTCAACAAGCACAACGACATTGACACGTTCGGACGAACCCACCGTCTCCAGCATGTCCAGCGCGTGCAGCACCTCTTGGGACAGATCATTGTCCCCGTTCATATAGCAAAGGACCGTGGCCGAGGTGCCTTCGATTGGCGCGGAAATGTCGCCTCGCACAGTTGCAGCCACGCCTGCACAAAGGGTGACAATGGTCAGAGCGGCCAAGATCGAAGAACGCATATGCATGGATGCAACCACACCTTCAATTTCGGCTTGAAAGGCAACCCGGCTTGATCAGGCGCCGGTTCGGTTCTTAGTCACGGAGGATACACAACTGTCGATGGATCGATTGGCCCCCAAAGCAAGTATCGTCCACATGATGGTTAACTTGAGCCTGGCGATGCATACCGTCTGCATCGCCAAACGGTAACCGTCACCTGGTCAGCGTTTGGGTTCATGGTGGTAAGCCAAGGGGTAGAATGGCCGGGGCCATCGAAATCAGATTGACACGAGCGCCGGCTTTTATCTACACTTTGGCCATTGTCATGCAGACCGGGGCCGTGTTTACTCGCGATCCTGCCACCATACGGCCTCGGCAGGCTGCAAAGGAAGACTATCATGCCGCTGACCTTTCAGGCCATCGTCTGTATGGTCGATTTCTCCTCATTCAGTCCGTCGGTTGTGGCTTATGGCGTGTCCTTTGCCCGTCGGGCAGACGTGCGTCTTTATCTGTTTCATGCAGTGCATCACCCTCAGGATGGGGTTCACCCAACAACCGTCTTTGAGCGAGGCGGCGATCTGGCGCAGCTCACCGCAGACGCCCGGCAACGCATGCAAACACTGATGGCCCACGTTTCCATGGATTGGGAGGCGGTGGTGTGCTTCGGTGATCCGGTGGAAGAGACGATCGCCTTTGTCAATCGCCTACCAGCATCGCTTGTGATTTCGGCCAGCCACGGCGTGTCCGGTTTACGACGCCTGTTTACCGGCACCGTCGTGGAGCGCTTGACACGCAAACTTGGCCAGCCCATGCTGGTCATTAAGCCTGTCCATGATGAAACCATCCACCGATTCGACGGATTTCGCCTGGCTGTGGTCAGTTGCGATGGCCGTGGCTATTGGCAGCGTCTGGCACCGCTGCTACCGTTGGTTCAGGCCGAGAGCGATTCTCGAGTTCACTTGGTGCATGCCCTGGAGGGTCCCATGGCCGACACTGCGGGAGAGGACAGCGCTGCATCATACGAGCAGACGCAATCGGCTCAGAGCGACCGTCTGAGTCATAATTTTTACCATCAGGCGCAACGGCTGTTTCCGTATGCCGACGCCCATGCAGTAACGGTGGCGCCCGGGATTCCCCAGGAGATGGTGTTGCGTGTTGCCCGTGAACGGGCCTGCGATATAATCGCTGTGGGGGTACGGCGTTCCGGTACGCTGGGCCGTTGGATATCAGGTTCAACGACCGAGGCGCTCCTGCGTCATTCCCCTTGTTGTGTGCTCACGGTGCCCGAACCGTCGGCAACGATGACATCCGGAGGGCATCATCGATGAACCGGACCGGTGTGGTTTGGGATAGCGCTTTTTTAGATCATTTGACCGATGAGGGCCACCCCGATCACCCCAGACGGCTGGAACCGCTGTATCGCCAATTGCAGGTTCCGGATCTGAACCACCGCTATCGCACCCTTTCGCCGCGTGCGGCCACCGACGAAGAGATCCAGCTGGTACACAGCCCGACCTACGTGAATCAAGTCAAGGCGACGGCGTCACAAGCCATGTCAGCGCTCAGCGCCGACACCCTGACCTGTGATCGCTCTTGTCAAACGGCGGCCCTGGCTGCCGGAGGTACCATTGAAGCCATCCGGCAGGTAATTGACGGTAATTTGTCACATGCCCTGGTGCTGGCCCGACCGCCGGGCCATCATGCCGAACGGACCCGAGCCATGGGGTATTGTATTTTTAACAATGTGGCCATCGGAAGCATGGCCGCTCGCGTCGTCATGGGACTGCGTCGGGTGATGGTGGTGGATTGGGACCTTCACCACGGCAATGGCACCCAGCACATATTTGAGCGGGATCCGTCGGTATTCTTCTTCTCTTCGCATCAGTTTCCTCACTATCCGGGAACCGGCCACTTCACGGAGACCGGGCTGGGACCAGGAGAGGGGACGACCATGAATGTGCCTTTAAGCCGGGGCCGCGGAGACGCCGACTTCGTCGCCATCTACCAGCGCTTGCTCTTTCCCGTAGCGCTTGCCTTCAAGCCGGATCTGATTGTGGTGTCAGCTGGATTTGATATTCATACTGCCGACCCGCTGGGAGGGATGCAGGTGACTCCGGCAGGATTTGCCGGTTTGACACGGCTGATTCTCGACATTGCCCGGCTGAGCTGCGACGGCCGGGTGGTGTTTTGTCTGGAAGGCGGCTACGACGGCGACGCGTTGGCCGAATCGGTCTTGGCCATGATCGATGAACTCACCGGCAGGACCACGACGGACGTGGCTGCCATGGCAGCCCGGGCGGCAACGGGCCGCCTCAATGCTATTGTAGAGCCCTGTGTCCACACGCACCGGCGATTTTGGCCGCAACTGGCACGCTGACCGACCCCGGCACAAACGGCTGTGGCTGGCAGCGGTGCAACCGGTTGAAAGGTGGACCTCAGTGGCTTCTGATTGGTATCCGGCCATGGTCATGGTCGTGTTTGCCGGCAGGAGGCAGCATGAATAAAATCAGCATTATGGAAGCGTCCGTCCGCAAATGGAATCGCATTATTGCCGGCAAGGGATCGGACGGTGGTGTCCTGGATTGCCCGCCGTGCCGCCTTTTTTACATATTGGTCTGTGTTGGCTGCCCCATCGCTAAATATACCGGAAAAAAATTTTGTAAGGGATCACCGTATATCGATTGGTACTGGCATCAAAACGATGTCCACGGCAAGATGATTCGCAAGGTCTACTGCCCGGAATGCAAACGGTTGGCTGAAAACATGCGTGACTTCATGGTTGAAATTGTCGAGCACCTGAAAGCCCAAAAGGCGGAGAATAGCGAGGAAGGCGCCCAATGATCCTGATCCAGAAGCGTTCGCTCCCCGGTACCGGTGGCCTGTGTTGATGGTCTGGATTGCCTTGGGTCTGACCGCCGAAACCCTTACCTTTTGTACGGTTGGATTCACCTGGCTCCGGGCCATGGGGTACACCCACGCCGAGGCCGGCGCCGGGGCTGTCATTTCGCTGTTCATGGTCCTTTCCTTGACCCACCAGTTGTGCCTGTTTGTCGGTTCTGCGTGGCCGGCAATCATCTTGGAGTCGGCTGGTATGGCGGCTGTCTTTATTTTTTATCGACGCTGGCTGCCCCGGCTTGGCGTGGCTGTGGTCTCGATGGTGGATCTGTTTCGCCGGGAAGCCTTGTCAGCCGTGACCATCGCCATGGCAGGCGTGCTGATGGTTGGCCTGATGATTGCCGGATGGCGATCGGTGCCTGTCCTGCCGCCCGGCGATCCCTGGAGCCAGCTCTTGGCCGGTTGGCACCTTGGCGGCCGCCTCGAATTGGCGGGCTTGGCCCCCATGCCAGTACTCAACACATCAGCGCTGTTTTTCCACACGGCTCGCTTCGGTCTGGGGCCCGGTGCCTGTGGATTTGGCCTGCTGGCCTATTTGGCCGTGGGCGCATCCACCTATGCACTGGCCCGACGGTATGCCTGGCCCCCCATGGCGTTGACCGTCAGCTTGATGGTGTTGAGCATGCCCCGGCTGGTTTTTCTGGGTCTCTATCCATCCACGGAGCTGATCCATTCGGCAGCCATTGCTTTTGCCTTGGTGCTGGTCTATCGCCTGGTGGAGCAGCATCAACCCGCAGACTTGGGACTTTGGCTGCTGTGCATGCTCTTTTCCATCAACGCCGATCCAATGAGCATTGCTTTGGTCCCCGTGATGGTTATCCTGCTGGTGGTGGTGATGATCCGCCGGCATGGATGGCTGCAATGGCGTGAAATGGTAGCGTCCCACTTGCCGTTGACCGCATTGGTGCTTCTGCTCTGCTTGGGGTTGGCGCAACTGCCTGTTTGTCTGATCAACCTGGCCCACGGTCACCCACCGTTCGGTGCGACCGTTACTGTAGAAAACGAGGGAATCGTTATCGCCCTTGCCAACCTGGTTCGTTATTTTTTCATCAGTGTAGATCCTACGGAACCGATCCGTCAGACATTGGCATGGTTGGTGGGGCTGGATCTGAGCCGGTTGCTGGCGGGGACCTACAACCTTTTGGTGGCGCCGATCTTCATGCTTGCCGATGTAAAGGCGCCGTTCAGCCCGGTTCTTTCGGGTCACGGTCAAATGGGGTTCGGACCCTTTGCCGCACTGTTGGTGTTGCCGGCAATGATCCACACCCTGCTGCGGGGCCCCCGGCGGCTCAAAGCCCTCAGCGTAGCCTGGATGGGATACCTTTACTTGGCAGCCCTTTTGGTTCGCTGGCACCCTGGGAACCTGACCATTCTCAGCCCTTTGTTCGCGGCCAATGGATTCATGGTGGCTTTTTCGCTGCCGCCCTGGCGGCTTCGAAAGCGAGGCATGCGGCTGCTTCAGGCTGACTTTGCGCTTCTTTTGGTCTGGTCGATTGTCGTTGGGGGATGGCCGTCGGGTTGATCCAACGCAACCGTCGAAGTCGTCCGGCGATCGTATCTGAACATGTATTTTTAGGCCTTTTTCATCATTGATGAAGGTGGACACCATCGACGTGCCTGCAGGACGGCTGAGGCACCGCCTCAAACCGTGGCTGAATCCGCCGGCCGACGACGGACCGCTGTTTGCATGTTGATAACTCCGCCCAGGTGAATTACATAACAGGTTCTTGACCGCCGTCTGTCGATAGATGACATTGGGGTTGCCGGCAACTCGAATGGATGCAGGTGCCATCAGATGACAACCCAGCACTATAAATCAGGAAGGAGAGTGATGTGAATTCCATGAACAGGACCCTCGCCACCGTTGCCATTGTTTTTACCCTGATTGTTGCCGGCCTGGTTACGTATTTCATGGTCAAGCGATGGCATCAGGAGCAGATGGCGCGTGGCCGCCAGCAGGCCCAGACCGAATGCATCGAAGTCATCCGTAAAATGGAAGCCGATCTGGAAGCGTTGCAAGCCCAATTGGAGGCCGAACGCCAGACGCGGCCCGGCGACGAAATTTTTCCTACGGTTTTCGGGACCCCGGCGCCCGATCAGGATGCCGCCACCCTTCCCGTCGATTGTCAAAAGGTGGAATCCCAAATGAACGCTTTTTTCACCTACCTGGACAGCCGCGCCTACTTGTCGAGCCGCGACTTGGAAGGCGGCAGTGCTGGCTTATTTCAAGCGTGCACGCAACAACTCATGGCCAATCCGCCGGTGAACATTGCGGAAATGAAAGACATGCTTCGCCTGGTGAAAAATGTGACCCATTTTTATCGCCTGCTGGGAAAAGACCGCCTGATGCTGATCAAAGAAATTCTGGCCTCGGAGGACCGGGTTCTGGAACCGGCAATGGCTGTATTTTATGCCCGGATTGCCGAGTGCGGCCAGCCCCTGCCAGGCGACGCGCAGCCCCCTTCCATGGACCGGCTTTATGATTACGCCGGCTATTTCCTCAACACGCTAGGTGGCAGAAGCTACGTACTGCGCAGGGAATCCAAGGTTCGCATGCTGATAAAGTATTACTCGATCTTGATCATCGATCGGGCCAATGACGAAAAATTCAACCGCTACGGCATCGATGTG
>JASFFF010000246.1:0-6036 GCA_050124445.1 Desulfosarcina sp. | reverse complement strand
GGTATGTGGTTTCACTTTGTTAATTGCAGGTTTAGATCCTCAACAAGCCGCATGCTGGGTTGATCGATCAATCGGTTGCGATCAGGCATAACGATTGAACAACCAGACCCGGATATGCGACCGCTTACCAATCCGTAAAGAGGGATCCTTGTTCGATGCCGATGGACAGCAGCCCGGAGCGCCCGCTAAGGATCTGCTTGCTCAGTTACCGCAGCAATCCCCATTGCGGTGGTCAGGGTGTTTACCTGAAAAATCTGAGCCGCGCATTAACCGATATCGGCCACCGTGTCACCGTGGTTTCCGGCCCGCCGGACCCCATGCTTGACTCGGACATCCCCGTCCATCGTCCGGCCTGCCTGGACCTGTATAACCCGGACAACTTGTTTCGGGTGCCAACCTTGAAGGAGTTGTCGGACCCGGTCAATCTCATGGAATGGATGGGTGTGTCCACCATGGGTTTTCCCGAGCCGTTTACTTTCGGTATACGCGCCCAGCAATACCTGCGTAAACGGATGCGGACATTTGACATCGTTCATGACAATCAGAGCTTGTCATACGGCATCTGGTCCATCGCCAAACAGATCCCCACTGTGGCCACCATCCACCACCCCATCACCGTTGATCGAGATATCGCCGTGCGATCGGTGCGTCCATTTTGGAAAAAGCTCAAGCACCTGCGTTGGTTCTCGTTTATCGGCATGCAAAGACGGGTGTCGCGCACACTGCGCCGGGTGATTACGGTTTCAGAAAGTGCCCGCAAAGACATCGCCCGGGAGTTTAAAATACCCCGCGAGCGCTTCAGCGTGGTCCCCAACGGCATCAATACCGACCTTTTTTATCCCATGCCCGGCATCCAGCGACAACCGGGCCGTATCATCGTTACCAATAGTTCGGATGTTCCGCTCAAGGGCCTGTATTACCTGCTGCATGCCGTGGCGACGATTGTCCCCAAAAAAAGCATACAGCTGGTGGTTGTGGGTACACCTAAAAAAAATGGCGGTATCGCCCGATTGATTCGTCGCCTGGGGATCGGTGACAGGATCACGTTCACCGGCCGCATCAGCAATGCGGAATTTGTTCGCCAGTACGCCCGAGCGTCCATGGCAGTGGTTTCCTCGGTGTACGAAGGATTTGGCCTGCCGGCCGGTGAAGCCATGGCCTGTGCTGTTCCGGTGATCAGCACGACGGGGGGTGCCCTACCCGAGGTAGTTGGCAACGCGGGGGTACTGGTGCCGCCCAAAGATCATTTGGCCCTGGCCGGCGCCATAACCGACATGATGGACAATCCAAAGCGGGCAATCGTGTTGGGGCAGAAAGGCTACCGGCGGGTCCAGCAGCATTTTACCTGGCGGCGTGCGGCACAAAAAACGGTCGCGGCCTACCGGGAGACCATTCGTGATTACGGTTGATTTTTCACGCTTGTCCATCAGGCCCGGCCACCGTATCCTGGACATCGGCTGCGGATCGGGCCGTCATACCTGTGCCGCTTACCGACAGAACGGGGTTCGCGTGATCGGTGCGGACAAAAACCTGCAAGACCTGCAGGCAGCAGGCGAACGGTTGAACCTCCATGATCGGCTGGGTGAGCACGGCGGGGGCATCTGGTGCCTTACAGCGGCCGACATCATCCAAATACCCTTTGTCGATGCTTGCTTTGACCTGGTCATATGCAGCGAAGTGCTGGAACACATCCCGGATCATCAACAAGCCATGGGTGAGATTGTTAGGGTTCTCAAACCGGGGAAACCGCTGGTGGTGAGTGTTCCCCGGTTTCTTCCGGAATGGATCTGCTGGACGCTTTCCGATGACTATTTCAACGCCAACCAGGGCCATCTGCGCATCTACCGTAAAAATGACCTGATCGGTAGGCTGGAGCAGGCAGGCACGCGATGCCGGGGCTATCATTATGCCCACAGCCTTCATGCGCCCTATTGGTGGCTCAAATGCCTTGCGGGACCGACAAGGACCGATTCGGCGGCGGTTAACCTCTATCACCGGCTGCTGGTCTGGGATATCATGCAAAAACCCCGCATAACCGGTTTTTTGGAGTGGCTGCTGAATCCTTTGCTGGGAAAAAGCCTGGTGCTCTATCTGGAAAAAAACGGGACTCGTCGGTCAACGCCCGCCCGCGCAGCGGGTGGCTTGAATCTCCGGCCAACGCCGAAGAGGCAAAAGTACGTCAGTGGGTAAATGGTTGCAGTTGCGACCGGGTGCAACGCATCCGGTTTGAAGACAACCAATCAAAAAGCAAACAAGGCGCAGACGACATCATGACCAACCGATGGCCTGCGCCTTCATTCGTGGGTTGTGGTTGCTGCACCTATCCGAAAATACCCCAGCCGAAAGCGGCCGTCCAGACAATGGCGAACACGACCACGACAATCAGCCACATCTCTTCTCTTCTCATATCAAACCTCCTTGACCACTACCATGGTCTCCTCATCCGCCCGCCGTATTTGCTCATCGCTAGTGGTGGACATCTCCGCCTTGAAGCATAGCGCCCACATCATGACGATGCCCAATATCCACCAGACAATCTGCCAGGACCACAGTGCCGGAAACCCGCAAAAAGTGAAGGCGTTGTTGCCCAGCAGGCATGCCGGGCCGATGGCGAAAAAGAACCATATCGGTACCAGAACCTTCATCCACGCCCGCCATTTTTTTCCGTTTTCCGAAGGTGCATCCACGCTGTCCAGCCATGCACGCACCTCTTCCTGGCGCTTACGGGTCTCCTCGCTGTCTTTGGCGCCCAATCCCCGGCACAGGAAGGCTACCGTCAGGCCGGCGAAAAGTCCCCAGAAGGCAGTATGCATGGACAGCGGATAGCGCCACACATAATAGGTGAGAAAGCATGCGACAATACCGGCGATCATGCCCAGGGTGGCTCCGATACTGGGGATCCGCCATCCCCAATGAACGCCCAACAGCAGCAGATACATGAGAAAACCGAAGGCGGTGGCAAATCCACCGATCATGACGATGGCATCCCGCGCGGTCAGGCTGACCACCACAGCAGCCAAGGTCACGGCGGTAGCAAGGGCCCGATTCATCCAAATTTGCTCCGCATGACTGGCTTTTTGCTTGCGAATATACCGCCAGTAGACATCACGTAGCAATATCGTACCGCCTGTGCCGATATAGGGCGCCGCCGTAGAGTGGATAGCGGCGATGGCCCCCACAAAAACCAGCCCCAGGGCCGGCCCTGGCAGAAACTGGGTCATCAGCATGGGAACCACATCGCCATCGACCTTGGGACTGATGATGCCCTCCAATTCGAGGATCTTGGCCCCCAATCCCTGAAACGCGGTAAAAAAGAACAATGCCAGTCCCACCACGAAAGTCGACATGAACACTTGCTGCCAAGCCAGGGGTTTTGGGGATTTAATGCCGAAATTCCACAAGGTAAATGCCGGTGAACTCTGGATACCCATCAAGGCGAACATGTAGGTTAGGATCATGACCGCGGTCCAACCGCCGCCGATCCCGAAATTGATCAGCCCCGGCACCTTGGTATAGCGGTCATCCAAAGCTGTAATTTTCTGAGAAAATGCACTCCAGCCCCCGATGATATCTGAGGTGATCACGAAAAATCCCAGCAGGCAGATGCCTCCCACCAACAGCAGAAACTGGATCACCCCCACCCAGGTGCTGGCCTTGAGTCCGCCGGTCACCACGTAAAACCAGACGATGAAGGCCATGAAAATCAACCCGATGGTCTGGGGCACGCCGGCCACCCAGTAAAACAACGCCGCTGCTGATATCAGTTGTAAACCCGAGTAAAACATGGAGTATAGGAAGGCTGTAATCACCGTCAGCCAGCGGACGGCTTCGTTGTTGTAATAGTAGGCAAACATGTCTCCCGGGGTGACGAAGCCGTAGCGTTTACCCAGCAGCCAGTTGCGCTTGGCGAAAAACGCCCCGGTAATGGGAATGGTCAGTACGTAAAAGGAGGCAAAGGCATAGGCCAGGCCTTGACTCCAAATTTGTCCAGGGTGTCCCACGAAGGTCCATCCGGAAAAGGATGCTGCGGTGGCCGCCATTAAAAACGCAATGAAGGGAATTGATCGGCCGGCAATGGCGTATCCGGAGGAGGTTTTTTCAGTGAAGTACCCTTTAAGTCCCCAGTAAAAACAATAAACGATGTAAAGCCCCAACATGATAAATACCCATGTGGTTCCGCTCATTGGATGGCCCTCCTGTATAAGGGTTGGACATGATTGGCGGTTGGCACAATGCCGCCCGCGGCCGCTTGCATCAGGCTGGTTACCTCCTTTCCCGGGGGATTGCACCCGCGACGATCGCCCCTCCGTATGACTGGCAATGGCTGATACGTCACCGCGAATCGCTTCGGCGGCATCCCATGCATCCTTTGGATCAAAAGAAAACTGCCCTTCAGCGGTGCCGTCGCCAAGCGCTCCCTGCCGCTCAGCCGCCGCTTGGCCACCAACCATGTCTGATCCAAAGGGGTTGCAGTGCACCACTTCAGACGGTCAGCCAAGGGTGGCGTTTTTGATGCGGCGGTCCCCTGGCACGGAGCGGACATATAAATTCAACTAATGTACAAATGTACTTTTGTCAACACATTTTTACGTAATTTTAATTAAAAGGGGGGAAGGCGGTACGCCGACAGATAAGTTGGCAGACCAGCAGCGGGCCGACACTATAAAGGTTTAGGCGGGTTTTGGTTTGAAACCAATTAGGACTGCTGAAATGGCGGATTTGGTTATCGTTAACTGGGGGTAAGACCAAATAGCCCAAAGAAAAGGACAACGGCGCAGTACCCGCAGACAACGGAAAGCAGGTGCCGCAGGGGCTGACGCGGCCACGGATGGGAGTGGTACGACTCACCACCCGACCCCATGGGTTGGACAATTATACTTGGGAAGGGAATGATCTCGCATGCCGGCGTGGGCGAGACAGCCATTTCAATGGCCATGTCCTTGAGCCGCAGCAAGATCAATTCTGTCAATCGGCGATCCTCCACTTTTTGAGCTGTCCAGAGCAGTTCCAGGTACTGGTCCCGCACACCATGGTAGTCTTGGTTGGATGAGTCCACAGCGGCCTCCGGAGACTAATTGTTGACGGCTTTGAGTTGGCTGTCGAACGCAAACAGATCGGAGAGCTTGCCAGCAATGTGTTCGATCAGCTCCTCGTCTTTGATTGAAACCGCACGGTTAAGCATTTCCAAGTAGGGGCCCAACTGGTGAAAGCGCTCCAGGACGACTTGGTCTACAAACAATCCCTGGTGGGGAGGCAAAGGATCTCCGGTTTCAACAGCGGACACCTGACGAAGTGCGGATTCCGGCACATTAAGCGCTTTGGCCATTTGAATCAGGTCGTCTGGCGTGGGTTTTTGTTTGCCCAGCTCAATATTCTTGATCTTCGTCCGTCCGGTCTCCACACTCATGTTGAATGCCTTTGCGCCGAATTGTCCCTGATTGAGGCCCATTCGCTTGCGCAAGAGTTGAATCTTTTCGGGCAATGTCAATCTCATGTTCGCCTCCTGTAGCGGCATTAAATTATAGATTGGCCGTGCAGGGCCGCATTGTATGGCAGCCTGATCGTACTTTTGTATGTATCAAATTACTTATACTGGTATACTCTAAGTCGTTTCATACCGATGCGTCAAGCCATTTTATAGGATGATTCATGTTAATGGGTACCCAATTGGACGAATAACGCAAATAGGGAACGGCTGGAAATTGCTATTTTGCCGGAACCTCATGGGTTGGCCCGGTCCATCGCGGTTGTTTCACCGGTAGTGAAAAAAATGAATGAACCGCCCAGAGAAGGCGGTGGGTGGGAAAATAAGGCCTCTTTCACGAGCCGATGCTGCTGAACAAACCCTATCAAGCAACCCGAAACAACCGGCTGTACCCCTGTTCACCGGTGTAATGATCGACATAGCGTTAGTCTATGGTATTGCCATCGGATGCGATCGTGCCCTCCCCCACGCCCTGGTTGCCCATATTGGATGTCCAATCGAAAGATACCTGCCGGCCGCTGATCTGCCACACCGCACTGATCGCCATGCCT
>JASFFF010000245.1:0-6066 GCA_050124445.1 Desulfosarcina sp. | reverse complement strand
TGCGTTTATCTGGATGATGACGGCTGCATCTGGACGGTGCGGCCGATCGTCTGTGCCATGTTTTTGTGTGACCGAGCCATGAAGGCCGTTTTTGATGCCCAACCTGAGGCAGGTAAGGTGTGGGCGTCGCTGCGTCAGCAGGAAAAATTGTTCAAGTGGCCGGACCGGCCGGTGCTGTTTGACGATATCGAGCAGTTGTTCATGGGCATGGGCTATCGATCCTCGCTAATGCACTTCAATACCAGTCCGGGGTTGCTGCGGGTCAAAAAAGGCGCTGGATTGGTATGAGCGCTTTAGGTCCCATCCCTTAGGGCCAGCCGGTCATTCGCTGGCACGGTGCAATGGTCAATGGGCTAATCCGCCATCATCTTGCGGATCACGCAGGGCAGGATTCCGCCGTTTTCGAAATATTCCACATCCACCTCCGTGTCCAGCCGGGACGTGACCTTAAATGGTATTTCACTTCCATCTGCCTTGACCGCCGTGACGCTGAGCTGTTTTCTGGGGGTCATGCCATCGATGCCGCTGATGGTGAAGGTTTCCGATCCATCCAGACCGAGGCTTTGGGCGTTTTCCCCTTCCGAAAAGATTAATGGGAGCACGCCCATGCCCACCAAATTGTTGCGGTGGATGCGCTCATAGGACTCGGCAATGACAGCCTTGATGCCCAGCAGGTTGGTGCCCTTGGCGGCCCAATCTCTCGATGAGCCGGTACCGTATTCTTTTCCGCCCAAAACCACGAGTGGTGTGCCTTCGGCCCCGTAGGCCATGGCGGCATCATAATTGAACATCTCTTTTTTCTCGGGGAATTTGAGGGTGTAGCTGCCCTGCTTGGGGTCCACCAGCTGATTTTTGATGCGAATGTTGCCGAAGGTGCCCCGCATCATCACCTCATGGTTCCCCCGGCGGGAACCGTAGGAGTTAAACTGGTCCTCGGAAACGCCGTTGGCAATCAGGTATTGTCCGGCCGGATACTCCTCGGGGATGGCGCCGGCCGGGGAGATATGGTCAGTGGTGACTGTGTCCCCCAATAGCAGAAAGGCACGGGCGTCGGTGATGTCGGCCAACGGCGCTGGCGTCAGGGAAAACCCTTCGAAATAGGGCGGGTTCTTGATGTAGGTAGAGGTCTCGTTCCAGGCGAAGGTCGTGCTTTCTGAAATATCCAGGGCCTCCCAGAAACGATCACCGTCGAATATGCGCGCGTACTGCTGTTCATAAAATTCTTTCTTAACATGGGATTTGACCAATTCATCGATCCGCGCGTGTGATGGCCACAGGTCATCCAAATACACGGGCTGTCCATTGGGATCGATACCCACCGGCTCGATGGTCAGGTCGATGTCCACCCGGCCGGCCAGGGCAAAGATAACCACCAGCATGGGCGATGCCAGGAAATTGGATTTGATGCTCTGGTGGATGCGGGCTTCGAAGTTGCGGTTACCCGAAAGAACAGCAGCCACATTTAGATCGTTTTGACTGATCACCGTCTCGATATCCGGATGCAGCGGGCCGCTGTTGCCGATGCAGGTGGTACAGCCGAAGGCCGCCAGATGAAAGCCCAGGGCCTCGAAGTAGGGCACCAGGCCGGCTGCCTGAAGGTAGTCCATGACCACCTTGGACCCTGGGGCCAGGGAGGTTTTTACGAAAGGCGGTACCCGCAGGCCTCTGGCTACAGCATTTTTGGCAATGAGGCCGGCGCCCATGAGCACGTGGGGGTTGGATGTGTTGGTGCAGGAGGTGATGGCTGCAATCACGATGTTGCCGTCGCCGATTTGTACCGGTTGGCCGTTGAGCTGCAGGTCGATCTGGCGCTGGGCCACCGGACGGCAGTGATTGGCGCGTACGGGTTGGTTACCGGATTCGTCGTGAAAATCCGAGACGCGTTTGATTTCAGCATCACGATCGTATTCGCAGCCCAAAATATCGGCAAGGGTTTTTTTGAGGTCAGGAAGGGAAATGCGGTCCTGGGGGCGTGCGGGACCGGCCAGCGATGGTTGAACAGTGGTCAGATCAAGCTCAACCACCTGGGTGAACTCAGGGTCCGTCGTTCCGGTGTAAAACATGCCGGTGGCTTTGGCATAGGCCTCGACCAGTCGGGCGCGCCCGGATCTACCGGTCAGCTCGAGATAGTCCAGGGTTTTCTCGTCTACGGGGAAAAAGCCCAATGTTGCTCCGTACTCCGGCGTCATGTTGGCAATGGTGGCCCGGTCGGTTACCGAGAGGCTCTTCATTCCGGAACCGAAGTATTCCACGAATTTTTCAACCACATTCACCTTGCGCAGCATCTCGGTGATGGTCAGGACCAGATCTGTTGCGGTGACGCCTGGGTTGAGGGTGCCGGTAAGCTTGACGCCGATAACCTCGGGAATGGACATATAGTAAGGCTGACCCAGCATGACCGCCTCGGCTTCGATACCGCCCACACCCCAGCCCATGACACCGATACCATTGATCATGGGGGTATGGGAATCGGTCCCGACAACCGTATCGGGATAGGCCATGGGGGCCTCGGATGCCTCTTCAGAGATGATCACCCGGCCCAGATTTTCCAGGTTGACCTGGTGGCAAATGCCTGAATTGGGAGGCACGACCTTGAAATTGGTGAAACTTTTCTGGGCCCATTTAAGCAATTCGTAACGCTCGCCGTTGCGATGGTATTCCTGGGCCACGTTCTTTTCCCGTGCATCGCTGGTACCGAAACAATCCACCTGGATGGAGTGATCGACCACCAATTCCGTGGGGACCAGCGGGTTGACCCGTGACGGATCGTGGCCCAGGGCCTTGACCGCATCGCGCATGGCAGCCAGATCCACCACTGCAGGCACACCGGTGAAGTCCTGCATGAGTACGCGCGCCGGATGATAGGGAATTTCAACCGGTGCGTCATAGTGTTTCTGCCAATTGACGATGTTGTTCAAGTCCGTCTGCTTGACCACGCGACCGTCCATTTTGCGCAGCAGGTTTTCCACCAGGATTTTGATGGAGTAAGGCAGCTTTTCCACCGAAGCCCCGGTATCGGCGGCATACTGATTAAAGTCGAAGAACGCATAGGTTTTTCCGTCCACTTGGAGTGGTTTCGAATAATCCGTGTTTTTCATGAAAAGGTCCTTTTCAGTTTAGCGGGTCTTTGAAAAAATGAATAACCACTGAGGTCGGGTGGTCGAGACAGACATATGAACAACGGGGGATCGGCTGCCCATCCGTCGGGTTTCTTCAAATTAAAGAAATTTGCTTTCAAGGGCAAGTAAAAAACGGAGCCGTCAGCGATCATAGCCAGACGCCGGTTCAGATCTGCATGTTGGCTGCTTGTGATTTTGACGCACTGGACCAATGATTGTCTCTTGACAAAAACAGCGCCATGTTTCAAGAGGGTGGCCCGAGGCCAAGGCCATCCATCGAATGAAAAGTGCCCACCCATAAATAAATATAGAATGACAGTTAAAAAAAATCAGATCATCGAATGTGAGGTAACCGATGTGGCTTTTGGCGGCAAGGGTTTGGCCAAAATCAATGGCTTTGCCGTATTCATCGACCAGGCCGTCACCGGTGATCGTGTGGCTGCCCGCATCATTCGCAAAAAACGCAATCATGCCCAAGCAGTTGTTCAGCGATTGTTGACGCCGTCGCCCCTGCGTGTGGACCCGCCGTGCCCATACAGTGGTTATTGCGGCGGATGCAAATGGCAGTTCGTTGACTATGATCACCAACTCCAATTAAAACGCCGCCATGTGGCTGAATCGTTGGCGCATATCGCTATGCTGGATCAAACCACCGTACATCCCACCCTGGCATCGGAGAAGATGTTTGGTTATCGCAACAAAATGGAATTTTCCTGTTCCGACCGCCGCTGGCTATTGCCCCATGAAATGGGCACCGGCGCCGACATCAGTTTCGCACTGGGTTTGCATGTACCCGGGACCTTTCATAAGGTGCTGGACACCCGGGCCTGCCTGCTACAGCCGGATCTGGGAAACCGGCTGTTGAATGCGGTGCGCAGCTACATGCGCACGTCTGCGCAGCCGGTATACGGCTTGCGCTCCCACGAAGGATTTTGGCGGTTTCTCATGCTGCGGCACTCGGTCTCCTGCGATCAATGGATGGTAAATGTCGTTACGGCCTTCGAAGACCGTGATGCCGTCCTACCCCTGGCCGCCGAGCTGCGTGAACGCTTTCCGGCAGTTGTCTCCGTGGTCAACAATATTACCGCCAAACGCTCGGGGGTGGCCATTGGCCAGCGCGAAATCCTTTTGGCCGGCAAGCCGGCGCTGAAGGATCGCATTGGCAGCTTCGCGTTCGAGATATCGGCCAATTCCTTTTTTCAGACCAATACGCACGGTGCACAACAATTGTACCAAACGGTGCAGCGATATAGCGCCTTAAAGGGAGACGAGACGGTTCTCGATTTGTATTGCGGTACAGGAACCATTGCCATCTGGTTGGCCAGACAGGCCCGGGAGGTAATCGGACTGGAAATGGTGGAGAGCGCCGTGGCCGACGCACAAAAAAATTGCCTGGCCAACGGTGTTTCCAACTGCCGATTCATTTTAGGAGATATCAAGAAAACCTTGGCCACCATCGATGCCAAGCCGGATCTGCTGGTGATCGATCCTCCCCGAGCGGGCATGCACAAACGGGTTCTCAAACAGGTGCTTGACATGGCACCGCGAAAAATCGTTTACGTCTCCTGCAACCCGACCACCATGGCCCGTGACCTAGCGGAACTCAAGCGTCTTTATGCGGTTGCCGAGGTACAGCCGGTGGATATGTTCCCGCACACCTTTCACATCGAATCGGTGGCGCGACTGGTAAAAGCGTCATAGACGAATGATGCCGTTATTTTCTCGATATGACATCGTGACACGCTTCAGGGCCATCGGAATGGCCATGATCGTGTTCCTATGCACGGGTTGCTCGCCAAAACCATTGATTATTGCACAAATCGGTGGTCTTGTGGACGAGGGGGTCGTGGCTTTCGAAAGTGATGCCGATTGGGAAATGGTAGAAATGGCCCTTCCGGCCAATATCAAATTGTTCGAAGCCCTGCTGGCCAACAGCCCCAGCGACCGTCAATTGTTAACCTTGCTTTCAAGATTGTACGGCAGCTATGCATTCGGTTTTGTGGAGACCCGACTCGAAGCCATCACCTATTCGTCGACGGCCATTCATTCCGGTCATAAAAACCCGCATCTCTTGAAGGAGCAAGTCAATCGCTACTACCAAAAGGGCCTCAGCTATTCGCTGCAGGCATTGGAGCTGCGCCTGCCTGGTGCGGCGAAGGCGTTTGCCAAGCCCGCCACCATTGCATCCTATCTGGAGCAATTGGCCGCCGCTGACGTACCCGCCCTTTACTGGTATGGATTCAACCTGGGCGCCTGGGCAAACCAGAATCTTGATTCCATGCGGGCGGTTTCCAAAAGTCATGTGGCTCGGCAGATCATGCAGCGCGTGGTCGAACTGGCACCGGACTACCATGGCGGCGGCGCCCATCTACTTCTGATGGTTTATTTTGGGGGGCGATCGTCCATGATGGGTGGCAGCCAGGCAGCGGCAAGCGACCATTATCAACAGCTTCAAGCGCTGACCGCCGCGGACGACCGGCTGCCGGATCTGTTTTATGCCCGATACTGCCTTGTTCAGCAGCAGGACCGTGCGGCCTTTGTAACACTGATGCAGTCGATTGTTGATCAACCCCCGGTCGATGGCGATCGGGCGCTGTACAATGCCATTGCCGCTCGGCGGGCGGCAATCTATCTGTCGTCCGTGGACCGATTCTTCGATTAGTGGGCCCATGACATTACTAAAGACAATCAGGCCGGTGTTAGCCGTGGTCCTGTTGACGGTGTTGCTCAACGCCATGCCGGCCGCGGCCGGCACCACCGTCATCAAGATCGCCGTGGTGATGCCGGAGGGAAGCACCTGGACCAACACCCTGCAGGAATTTGCGCGGGCGGTCGACAAAGAGACCGCAGGGGAGGTGGCGTTTAAAATATATGCCGGCGGGATCAGTGGCGATGAGGTCGATGTTCTCAGAAAAATGCGTGTCGGCCGGCTGCATGCCGGTGGCTT
>JASFFF010000244.1:0-6076 GCA_050124445.1 Desulfosarcina sp. | reverse complement strand
TGGGCCTTGCCGTTGACCTGGCCAAGGTTCCTTCGACGGATGTCGACCGGGACGATACACTGCTGTTTTCCGAAAGCGCCGGCCGCTTTATCGTCAGCGTCGCACCGGACAACCAGGCGGCCTTCGAGGCGCTGATGGCCGGACAACCGATGGCCTGTGTGGGGCAAGTGACTGAGCAACCGCAATTGACAATCAACGGTTTGAACGGATCGTGTTTGGCGACATTGTCCGTTGAAGCGATGAAGGCGGCCTGGAAAGGGCCTTTTGGGGATTTGATATGAGCACACAACCGAATGTCTTGGTTCTGACGGGTTTCGGCCTCAATTGTGACCATGAAACGGCCTATGCCTTTGAACTCGCCGGGGCCAACGCCACACGGGCCCACATCAATTCGTTGATCACTGGTGAGGTCTCTTTGGAGGATTTTCAAATTCTGGCCTTTGGTGGTGGTTTCAGTTGGGGCGATGACCATGGTGCTGGCGTGATTCAGGCCCTGCGCATGAAGACGAACGTGGGTGACAAGCTGCTTGATTTTGTGGCAGACCAGAAACTGATCATCGGCATTTGTAACGGTTTCCAGACCTTGGTCAACTTGGGCTTGCTGCCGGGAATCGACGGCGACTACACCCGGCGTACGGTGGCATTGACCTACAACGACTGCGGTAATTTTCGCGATCAGTGGGTTCGGGTGACCATCAACGCTGATTCAGCCTGCGTCTTTACCCGGAACATGCGAACGCTCGACATGCCGGTGCGACATGGCGAAGGCAAGTTTTACGGGGAGCCGGATATCCTTGACCGATTGACCGACAACCAACAGATAACCATGCAATACGCCCTGCCTGATGGCCTGCCGGCTCAGGGCGCGTTTCCTTACAATCCCAACGGCTCCATCGCGGACATCGCCGGCATTTGCGATCCCACCGGACGCATTTTCGGCCTGATGCCGCACCCGGAAGCCTACAACCACATCACCAATCATCCCGACTGGACGCGTCTCAAGGAACAAGGTAGACCAAATGGATTCGATAGTGAAGGCCGTCTGGGCGACGGTATCCGCGTTTTCGAAAATGCGGTAACCTACTTCAACAGCTAATCGATACCCACAAACCAAACCGACACGATGAATGATCCAGGCCATCTGACAACGCCTGAATGGCTTCTGTACCGCTTGCTGAATCGCCTATTGGGTATGTTGGGGCGCATACCGCCATCAATCGCTAAAAAATCAGGCGACCTTTTGGGTGATATGGGCTTTGTGTTGGACAAGCGCCACCGCAACATCACGCTTGACAATATCGCCCTGGCCCTGGGCGGTGAGCTGAATGCACAGCAGCAGGTGGCGCTGGCCAGGGCTGTTTACCGCAACCTGGGCCAGATCATATTCGAAGTGGGCTGGTGGATGACCGCCCGTCCAGAGACCCTGAACCAAATCATCCACATCGACGGGCTCGAGTATTTTCAGGCAGCCAGTGAACGGGGCAAGGGGATGCTGTTCGTTACGGCGCATATCGGAAACTGGGAATTGTTGCCCTACATTGGATCCTATTTACAGATGCCGGTAAACATTGTCTATCGGCCTCTCGATTTCAAGCCCTTGAATTTGGTCTTTGAGCGATCGCGATCCCGTTTTGGTGCCAAGCTGATCCCCTCCCGGCATGCCCTGCTGAGAATTCTCAAAGCATTGAAAAAGGGGGAGGCCGTTGCCATGCTGATGGACCAGAACGTGGACTACTACGACGGCGTGTGGGTCGATTTTTTCGGCCACCCGGCGTGTACCAGTAAATCCATGGCCGTCATCGCCATGAAAACCGGCGCCAGTGTGCTGCCGGTGTTCCTATATCGCCAAGCAACCGGATTTAGAGCCACGATTGGCGGGATCATTCCTCCATCGAGCACCGGCGACCAGACCAAAGACATCGAAGCCAACACGGCCCGATACACCCAAGCGATTGAACAGGCGATCCGCCAATCACCGGACCAGTGGTTCTGGGTCCATCGGCGCTGGAAAACCAAAAACTACTCACCATGGCCCAAACAATAGCGCGCACGAACAGACAACAAGATGCGTAAGCTTGCCCATTTTGAACGAATATTAATTCGATCCACCAACTGGATCGGCGACGCGGTGATGACCACACCGGCGGTTCGGGCCATTCGACGCAACTACCCCGATGCCCACATTGCCATGGTGGTCAAACCCTGGGTGGCGCCGGTATTTGCCCACAGCCCCCACGTGGATGAGATCATCGAGTATGCCGTCACCGATCGCCACAAGGGCTGGTTGGGTCCCATTCGCCTGGCCAAGGACCTGAGGCGATTTACCTTCGATGCGGCCTTTTTGCTGCAAAATGCCATCGAGGCGGCGCTGATTGCGTTCATGGCTGGCATTCCCCAGCGCATCGGTTTCGACACCGATGCCCGGCGGCTTTTACTCACCCATGCGGTGCCTTGCACACCGGCCATTAAATCAATCCACCAGACTGGCTACTATCTCAAGATGCTGGAGGGCGCCGGGTTGACCGCCGGTTCACAAACACTCGAATTGTGCCTGGGCCACGATGATCGACGGCAGGCGGAGAAAATTCTGGCAGCCCACGGTTTGGGGCCTGACCGTCGGATCATTGGCCTCAATCCCAGTGCCACTTTCGGTCCGGCCAAACAGTGGTTTCCCCAGCGATATGCCGCCCTGGGTGACCGGTTGAATCAAACCGTGGATGCGGCCATCGTCATTTTCGGTGGGCCCTCTGACCGGGACCTGGGGCAGCAGATCATACGGACCATGCGTGTTCCGGCCATCGACCTGAGTGGTCGGACCCGCCTGGGTGAAGCCATGGCCCTGATCGATCGATGCGATGTCTTTGTGACCAACGATTCGGGGCTCATGCATGTGGCCGCAGCGTTGGATACACCACTGGTGGCAATTTTCGGCTCTACCAATTCGACCACCACCAGTCCCTTCAGCGCCACCAGCCGCATTGTCCGGGTGCCCATCGAATGCAGTCCCTGCATGAAGCCGCTATGTCCATTGGGCCACATGAACTGCATGCGGCTGGTTACAGTGGACATGGTCAGCCGGGCCATAGAGGAACTGCTGTGAACATCCTCATTGTCAAACTCAGTGCCATCGGGGATGTGATCCATACCCTGCCGGCGTTGAATGCCATCCGCGCCTATTATCCGCAGGCCCGTATTACTTGGCTAGTGGAAGAGGCAGCTGCGGATCTGGTCCTCGGTCACCGGGCGCTTGACCGGGTGATCATTTCCAGGCGCAAATCATGGATGCGTCGGATTCGAAGCGATCGGCGTTGGCAGGTGCTCAAGGAGGCTGTCAGATTAATTCGGGCCCTGCGCGATACCCGTTACGACATGATTATCGACTTTCATGCCCTGCTAAAAAGCGGATTGATGGTGGGGTTGGCTATAGGCAAACGGAAAATCGGCTTCGATAAGGGGATGCAGCACCAGGAATACAGCTATCTGTTTTTAAATGAACGCATCCCCCCGGTGGACATGGAGGTTCACGCATTGACCCGCGGTCTGATGCTGATAAATGCCATCGGCATTCCCACGCCAACGGTTGCCTATGACATCCCATACACCGAAAGAGACAGCCAGACGGTAAGCAATCTGTTGGAAGCGGTTGGTGTGAACGGAAAGCGTCGGCTGGTGGCCATAAACCCGGTGGCCTTGTGGGAGACCAAACTGTGGTTGAACGAGCGCTTTGCCCAGCTGGCCGATCGCCTGATCCGTGACTGCCGGGCAGACGTCATTTTCACCGGTGGACCGGCTGATCGACCGATTGTGGACGCAATTATCAAAATGATGACGGCGCCGGCCACCAATCTGGCCGGCAGGACCCGCTTGAAACAGCTGGCGGCGTTGTATCGTCGGTCGGCCTTGCTGGTGACCACCGACACCGGTCCCATGCACCTGGCAGCAGCTGTGGCAACCCCTGTGGTGGCGCTGTTCGGTCCCACCGCACCCTGGCGCACCGGGCCCTATGGGAAGGGCCACCGGATCATTCGCACCGCGCCAGCGTGCAGTCCGTGCTTTAAACGCAGGTGCGATGAACATCAATGTCGTTGCATGAGAGACATTTCCGTGGAGATGGTTTTCGAACAAATCCAATCACTGCTGCAGCATTAGACATACGGGATACCAATCAATGACGGTTTCCATCATCATTACCACCTATAACTGGCCCGAAGCATTGGCGCTTGTCATTCGCTCAGTTATCAAACAGACGATCCAGGACATCGAATTAATCGTAGCCGACGATGGCTCTGGTGGAGAAACCGACGCAGTCACAAAAAGGGTCTTGGTGGATGCAGATTTTCCCTGGAAACATGTCAAGCATGAGGACCATGGCATTCGTCAGGCGAGAATAAAGAATTTGGGGGTAAAATACGCCACTGGCGAGTATCTTGTCTTTATAGACCATGATGTTGTGCTTCATCCAGATTTTCTAAAGGACCATCTTAACCTGGCCCAACCAGGCTGCTTCCTCCAAGGAAAGCGCGCCTTTCTCTCCAAAAAGCAAACTGATGGCGCTTTCCTTTCAAGGCAACTAATAGCCTACTCTCCATTCTCCAAAGGGCTGGAGAATCGCAAAAATGCTTTACGGATGCCCGCATTGGGAAAACTGCTCAGCAGGCCCAAATCCTTTCAAACGTCATTAAGAGGGTGCAACCTATCGATGCGCAGATCGGACTTTACGGCAGTTGATGGCTACGATGAAACGTTTGACCAACTGTGGGGCAGAGAGGATTCGGATATTTGTTATCGCCTGTTTCACAGTGGGATTAAAATTAAAAACTTATGGTTTTCAGCCCTTCAATACCATCTTTTTCACCCCTCGATAAAAAACAGGCAGCGGGACCGGTTGGATGAAGAACTGCAGATAATTAGGGACACCAAGAGATCTAAGGCCCTAATAGGGTATTCTTGCCTGTCCGCTGAAGGTGGTGTAGTCTCTGGATCGGATTCTTGAAACATAAGAACCGGCGCTGGGGAAACGGTAGGCCATATCCGTTGTTCAATTACTCGAGAACAATCATATATACCATATAGGAGAAGGGGCTTATGTATTCAGATAAGCGTGTTTTGATAACAGGTGGGGCAGGTTTTTTGGGTTCACATCTTTGTGAGCGATTAGTTTCTGACGGTTTGGATGTGCTCTGTGCCGATAACCTCTACACCGGTAGTAAACATCATGTCGCTCATCTGTTGAACAAGCCAAATTTTGAATTCCTGAGGCATGATATCACTTTTCCATTATATGTCGAAGTAGACGAAATTTATAATCTGGCATGTCCCGCCTCACCGATTCACTACCAGAACGATCCTGTTGCCACCACCAAAGTCAATGTTCACGGCGCCATCAACATGCTTGGGTTGGCCAAACGCGTTCGTGCCAATATTCTGCAGGCCTCCACCTCTGAAGTATATGGCGATCCGGACGTCCATCCACAACCTGAAACCTACGTCGGAAGCGTCAATCCCATTGGTCCCAGATCATGTTACGACGAGGGAAAACGCTGTGCCGAAACGTTGTTTTTTGACTATTGGCGGCAGCATCGTTTGCCCATAAAAATAGCTCGCATATTCAACACGTATGGCCCGAGAATGCACCCCAACGATGGGAGAGTGGTGTCCAATTTTATTGTGCAGGCACTCCACAACCAACCCTTGACCATTTATGGGGAGGGCTCTCAAACACGGTCATTCGCCTATGTGGATGATCTCATCGAGGGCTTGGTCCTTATGATGAATACCGAAAAAGAGGTAACCGGGCCAATCAATCTGGGTAATCCCAGCGAATTTACTATTTTGGAATTGGCTGAATTAGTTATTGACATTACTGGGTCTACGTCAACTATCGAACACCATCCCTTGCCCGTTGATGATCCGCAACAGCGTAAACCTGATATCACCCTTGCAAAGCAGATATTGGATTGGCGGCCCACTGTTGATTTGGAGACTGGGTTGAAAAAGACAGTTGCCTACTTTGAGACACTCTTTCAGATAAAATAAACCTTGTCAGGCAATTTTTACTTGATCAATAAGGAGGATG
>JASFFF010000243.1:0-6103 GCA_050124445.1 Desulfosarcina sp. | reverse complement strand
CGGCCTTTTTCAAGATTCAGCAAATAACACCGGCATTGCCCATTGATGCGTTGATTGACCGTTTGGACAGCCTATTGCGCGAGTCGCCGCCATCGCCTGCCCCGGGGATCGTCGAGGCCCAATCCACTTATGGTATGCCGTTGGCTGTACCACCGGCGGTTCAGGACCGTCACCTGCCACCACAGCCTGATACCGACGGCCTTCAAACGGATGCCGCCGGTCAAGGTGATGATGCCTGGGCTCGGGTTGTTGCCGCAATTGCCGAAAAGAAGCCATCCATCGCCGCTGCGCTCTCTCGGGCGCATCTGGTATCGGTTTCGGACCAGACCTTCAAGGTGGCCGTGCATGACAGCGATTACACCATGAACCTGGTCAACAAAAACAGATCCATAATAGAATCGATCAGTCGCGAGCAGGCCGGCATGGGTGTTGAAATCGACTTTTCCGGAGATGATCGGCAGCAACGTCAGGAGGCATCAGCCAAGCAACAGGCCAAGGAGATCCGGCACCAGCTGCTTAATCATCCGCTGGTAGCCGACGCTGTGGAAATATTCAGCGGAAAAATCGAAGAGATAAAAATCAAATAGGAGGAATGCTCGATGAAGGGTATGGGAAACATGATGAAGCAGGCCCAGAAGCTTCAATCCAAGATGCTGCGAATGCAAGAAGAGCTGGCAACCAAGACAGTCGAGACATCAGCCGGCGGCGGAATGATTACCGTGGTCGCCAACGGCGCTCAGCAGATCGTCTCTATCCAAATTGAGAAGGAGGTGGTCGACCCGGATGATGTGGATATGCTTCAGGACTTGGTTCTGGCTGCAGTCAACGATGCATTGACCAAATCCCAAGAGATGGTTTCCGGAGAAATGGGAAAGCTCACCGGTGGCATGAAAATTCCCGGCTTGATGTAATGGATCACTACCCTGGCTCAATTAAACGTCTAATCACCACCCTGGCACGGTTGCCGGGAATCGGACAAAAAACCGCCGAGCGGTTGGCCATGCACATCCTGCAACAGCCAGTAGAAGAGGCCCACAAGCTTGCCAGGAGCATTGTGGACCTGAAGAAAAAGCTGCGTTTGTGCGCACGCTGTTACGCCCTCAGTGATGACGCCCTTTGTCAGATATGTAACGATCCGGGAAGGGAGAATGGCCTGATCTGCGTGGTGGAACAGCCGGCCGACATGGCATCCATCGAAAAATCAGGGGCGTATTACGGGCGCTACCATATTCTGGGTGGCAGCCTTTCTCCCATGGATGGCGTGGGACCCGAAGACATCAAAATTGAAGCACTGGTGGCCCGAGTAAAAACGGAAGCTGTCCGTGAGATTATTCTGGCCACCGGGACCAATGTCGAAGGCGAGTCCACGGCGGCCTATATCGCTGGGTTGTTGGCCCCCCTACCGGTGATGGTGACCCGTATTGCTTCTGGTGTGCCCATGGGCGGCGATCTAAAGTATGTGGATCAGGTGACACTCAAGCGCGCCCTGGAGAGTCGACATGGGATTTGAGGATGCATGCAAGCCGCTGTTTTCCTGCACCCGTTGCGGCGACTGCTGCAAAGGCTACGGGGGTACCTACCTGACCGAAGGGGACATCGATGCGATCGCCGGCTTTATCGGTGTTCAGCGGGACCGTTTCAAGACCGAATACACCTGCAAATCCGGTGAACGGCGGGTGATTGCGCAAGGGGATAACGGCTACTGTATCTTCTGGGACAAGGTGTGCACCATTCATGCAGTAAAACCAGACATGTGCCGGCAGTGGCCCTTCATTCGCAGCATATTGGTGGAGGTGGCCAACTGGCGCGCCATGGCCTCGACCTGTCCGGGGATGAATGCCGACGCCCTGGACGACCACATTCGCGACTGCGTGGAAAAGGCGCTGAAACGCTAAAACCACTGCTTCTCATCCAAAACCGTATACACGGTCTCGCCATCTTTTCTTTCGTCGGCCCTGCCCAGAATATGCCTTTTTTCCAGCTGACCAAGTTCGCGATCGAGGCTGGACGGGTTGCCATTCCATTTGAGCAGCAAGTTGGCCCGGGTAATCGCCGCACCCGCATCGGCGATCGCGCAGCACAACAAGTAAAGAGAGACCGTCTCGACACCAAGATTCATGGAAAAGATTTTCTGGTTCATGGCCGGTTCTCCGGGCTTGCCGTTCATGGATGTCTCCTGTCGCTTCAGCGGTTGAATGTGCCAAATGTTGCATAAATGGAACACAATCGCTGCGCAGATGCAAGCGGTTTCCTCAGGCGGTAGAAACCCCACCTTGACACCTTGGATAAATTGTGTCACAAAATGTTGTAATAGACTGATAACCTGCTATTTTTTTTACAAAACGGAGGATAGAAAAACCCCAAGGAGGCATTGCGATGGATAGGCAAACGATCATCAGGGTTCTGCTATCCCTTTTGGTTCTGATGACCTTTTCAGGATGCATGGAGAGCATGGTCAAACCAGAAGCCAAAATCGATACCGGCGCTGAAATGGAATTGGGTCCTTACAGTGGTCCCCGCGCCCGGGTGGCGGTGGCGGACTTCGATTGGAAGGTCGGTGGCAGAGGGTCCACCACCACAATCGATTACGGCGGGCAGACCATGACCATCTCTTCCTCGCAAACCAGGGGGTATACCACCGGACTGCGCGACATGCTTACCACGGCCATGGTGCAGAGCAAACGCTACCGGGTTTTGGAAAGACAGAACATCGGTTCCCTGAAAAGTGAAATGGCCCTCACCGGTTCGGGATATACCGATAGCACCGGTGTGAAGAAAGGTGCCATCAAGGGCGCCGACCTGCTGGTCATGGGGGCGGTCACCGGTTGGGAACCGGGCACATCCGGCGGTGGTGGCGGTCTGGGCGGTGGAGGCATGCTGGGTACTGCTTCGGCGCTGTTTGGTGCGGTCAAGGGAGGCTACAAAAAATCTTCCATGGCCATGGATATTCGTATCGTCGATGCCAACACGTCCGAGGTGCTGACGGCCACTCGCGTAGAAGGCGTGGCCAAGGATGTCAGTCTGGGTGGTGCCTTGGCAGGCTTCGGCGGCAGCGGGGCCATGGGCGGGGCGTTGGGTGGTTTTGCCAAAACCCCTATGGAAAAGGCCATTCGCACATGCATCTACAACGCAACCAAATTCATCGCTGAAAATACGCCTCAGGAATACATGAAATATTGATGGGCCACGGGGTCGACGGAACGCGTCCCGGACCTGACAACTCAGAACCTCCCGGCAGCTTCCACCGCGGGAGGTTCTTGGTTGGATGTCGGCCGTAAGACCGCGCTTTCAACCGGCCACGGTGTACTTGGGACCGGCGATGAGAAGATTGTTGGAGATGGTGGACTGGATTTTTTCCATCATGCTGCCAAACATGATGTCCCGGATAACCCCATGGCCATAAGCACCCAGCACAACCAGCGCATCATGCGCTACATCATAGAGATTATCCTCAAAACGACCCGCCTCGAAAAACGTCCAGCGGTTCATAACGCCTTCCAGCGGTTCTTCCAATCCCTGGTCAGCAACGATGGTTCGATAGTCACTGGCGGGCGTTCTGCCTGTCTGGGTGTAGAGGTCCAATTTGAGGCCGGTCAATTTGGCGATTCTGATTCCCAATCGCAGGGCATTGACCGCATTGGCAGATCCGCCGAAAAATACAGCGATGCTCTGCCAGGGTTTGAACACCGGACTGGTGATCAGCACCGGAAAGCGCGCCGCCTGGATGATCCGGCGGACCCGCGGTCCGATGTAGCCCAGGCCGATTTTTGAAGAGAGGTCGCTGATACTGCGCGGACAGCACATGAACTCGAAACTGGTGGGAACGTCCGGCAGGGTTGATGCGGTATAGTTTTTAGGCTTGAACCAGTCAGGCTTCATGTGCGCGTCCTGCAGCAATTGTTCCGCGTGAGCGACGGCCGTTTCCGGGTCATTCAGATAAGATGGATCCAGATCCACCTGGACCACGTCATTTTCAAAATACATTAAAAACTTTGTGGATTCGGGAATGTATACCGTTGGCGATACACCCATCTTCTTGCAAAAAAAAATCGATTGCAACAGGGTTTCCCGGCCCAGGGGTGTATTTCTGAAAATGTGGAACAGCTTTTGTGCCATGCTGACGTCTCCTTTTTCGGTTCTCGTGGCCTCGGTTGCCGCCGGCGGGCGGTAGACGCTAAAACCGGCCGGTCTGAACCATCAGCTCTTTTCGATATTGGTCCAACAAGGTGGCCTTTGAAATCATGCCCAGAAAACGATTGTCCGCAACCACCGGCATGCTGAAGATTCGGCCGCTATCCATCTTTTGTAGAACCTCGGCCAGATCGTCATGCAATGAAACCCTTTCCACAGCAGTGTTCATTATCTGACCGGTGAGTACTGCATGGTGCATGGCCGGATCAAACAGGTAGGGCCGGATATCATCCAGGTGTATCATGCCCACAAATTGCCTGTTATGCTGATCTTCGACCGGAAAATAATTGCGATGAGAGGTTTTGACAATTTCGACGAACTCGGCCAGTCGCATGTCCGGGTGGACGCAGATGCAATCGGTTTCAAGCAGTTCCTGAATGCTCAGGTCGGTCAACACCCGAGCATCGGTCCCGGGACGCAACAACTGCCCCTGTTCCACCAGGTCCTTGAGGTAGAAAGAGGCCGGCTCAATGTAGTGGCACAAGGTTGTGGCGATGGCCGATACCACAATCAACGGCAAAATGACTTCATAGCCGCCGGTAATCTCGATTACCAGGAAAATACCCGTCAGCGGCGCCTGCAGAATGCCGCTGATCAGGCCAGCCATGCCGAGCAGGGCAAAACAGCCTTCATTGACCCATTGCACGGAAGACCACACCGCCGTCATCAGGCGATGATAACTCAGTCCCAGGAAAGCACCGATAACCAGGCAGGGGGCAAAGATGCCACCGGAGCCACCCCATCCCAAGGTCAATGACGTTGCCAAGATTTTGACCAGTGCAATCCCGGCGACCAACAGCAGGCCACCCGAAAAACTGCCCTCGATGGCCGTGCGAATGGCATGATATCCCTCTCCCAGGACATATGGCAAAAAATAGCCGATCACACCGACCATGCTTCCGCCGATGCCGGCGCGAACCCACAAGGGCAGCGCAACCCCTTTGGATACCTGATGCATGGCGCGCAGGGCCCGCGTCAACAGGATAGAGGCCAGCGCACAGACAATGGCCAGACCCACGCAGGCTAGAATATCATGCAGGTGAATATTGAAAATGTGGTGCCCAAAGGCTATTTGGTTGCCTTTGAGCAGACGGCTTACCTCTGTTCCGGCAACTGCGGCAATGGCGATGGGGATGATATTCATGGTGCTCCACTCGCCGAGAATGACTTCGATGGCGAAGACCATACCGGATATCGGCGCATTGAATATGGCGGCGATGGCGCCTGCCGCACCGCATCCCACCAGGGCCACTCGCTGGCGGTCGTTGAGTGAGAACGCCTGGGCGATATTTGAGCCAATGGCCGCACCGCTCATCACCACCGGGGCCTCGGGGCCGGCGGACCCACCGCTGCCGATGGTCAGGCAGCTGGAGATCAGTCGGGAAAAGCTTGAGCGCAGGCGCAGCAGACCGCCATATCGAGACACGGCGTAGATCACCTCAGGAACACCGTGTCCAGCGCCTTCATTGACAATTTTTTCAAGGAACAGGGAAGAGAGCGCGGCGCCTGCAGCCGGTAAAAAGATGGCCCACCAGTATACCCGGTAGTGATGCAGCCATTCCAGCATGGCCTCCAGGCCACGATTCAACAATAGGGCTGCCAGGCCGCTGCAAATACCCACAATGATGGCAAAAATGATCAGCAGCAACCGGTCGTCGGATCTGAAAAGAGACCAGCTGCCCGGATATTTCAATCGCTTTAAAAGACGTATCATTGGGTATCGCAGGTTTCGGTTTCTGGCTCAGACACCATTTGCGTCGACCGTCCATCGGCCAGCCTGGCGTCGGCTGGCTGAAGATCAGCGTTGCCAAGCCGGCGGTATCGGTTCAGGTGGCGTCGAGTTGTTTTTCGAATTCGGCAACGCGCGCGTAGAGCGCCTGTTCACCCGGGCGCGCTTCTAAAAAGGCCACAA
>JASFFF010000242.1:0-6114 GCA_050124445.1 Desulfosarcina sp. | reverse complement strand
GGGTAATTGCCAAACCTGGCGTTTGCGCCATCGCCGGTGCCCGCAATGCCCGTCAATCTGCGGACAATGCCCAGGCAGCGCAGGTCTCTTTGACCGCTGACGAGTTGGCCGAAATGGACCGTATCAGCCGTCCGGTGACCGAATGCATCGACAGCAATCCGGTACAGTGGAAATGGTAGCCGCGGCGGTGCTGGGAAATTCGCTGCGCAAAGGAGGTTCCTGGTGAAAGCGACCACGTCGTCCAGGTACGCGCTGCTGTGCCCCAGATGCCGCAAATTGGTAAATACCGATGAATTCACCTGTCCCTACTGCGGCCTTGCCAGACCGGGCGCCCGCTGGCGGCATAATGCGCTTGCCCGCTTGTTCACCGACAGCAGGCGGCTGATCCATGCCATCATCCTTATCAACGTCGGCATGTACCTGCTCTCCATTTTCATTGGCGGCAACCGCTGGCATCTGGCTGGAAATCCCATGATGTTTCTAAGACCAGAAAGCCAGGGATTGCTGCTGCTCGGGGCCACCGGGGCCATTCCCATCGACCGCCTTCACCATTGGTGGTCCTTGGTTTCGGCATCTTACCTTCACGGCGGTCTGCTGCACATACTGTTCAACATGCTGGCCCTTCGCCAAATAGCGCCCCTGGTGATTCGCGAATACGGCGCCCATCGCATGTTGGCCATCTATACGCTCAGCGGCGTGTGCGGTTTTTGGCTCTCCTATGTGGCCGGAGTTACTTTTACTATCGGCGCGTCCGCTGCAGTGTGCGGCCTGATCGGAGCAATGCTCTATTACGGCAAGAGCCGCGGTGGAATTTTCGGCCAGGCGGTCTACCGGCAGATCGGCGCCTGGGCCCTGGCCATCCTTGTTTTCGGCTTGGTTGTGCCGGGCATCAACAACTGGGCGCACGGCGGCGGTATGGTTGCAGGCATGCTACTGGGTCTACTCATGGGATATGATGAACGCATCAAGGAAAACGGGGTACACCGTTGGCTGGGTGGGCTGTGCCTCACCGGCACGGCCCTGGTATTGTTTTGGGCCGTGCTGAACGGTCTGATCGAGGGGTACACCCTGGGATAAAAGCGATCCAGCGACGGCATCGATCTGGTGGAAAACGGGGAGGCTTTCAATCGTTTGTTTCCCATGGATTCGGACCCGTAGCCCGCCCCGTCACCAACCGGCCATCAGCGTCAGTACGCCACCCAGGGCAACAATCCCCGCCATCCAACAACAACACCACAACCCGTATCCAATCTGCCTCATCTCGTCATCCTTTGCCCATCAATCGGTTCGTATTCGTCGCCAACAGGCAACCATATCAAGATGGTAGCAACGGGATGTGACAGATGCGGTCACAGCTATTTGAAACGGGGTCAATCATACGAGGGGCCAAGGCTTCTGAAGAAAAAACAGTAATCTCAAAGCAATTAGCTGTGACTGAATTTTCCCTGGTGGCGTTTCGTCGGCCAGCGGTGCGATTCTGGCCAAAATTCACGCGCCAGTCTCGCCGTCTCCTCCGGTGCGCTGAAGGTGGTCATGTCTCCCAGCATGACCTCAAAGCCGGTGTAGTCGCTTCTCACCCAGGCAGCGTAATTGGATCGCACCACCATCACCGCCCGCAGTTCCAAGGCGCTTTGCGGAGTCTCCACCGTGATCAAGCCGAAATTGTAGCCGTTGCGGTGCAAACTGCGGTAAAGGCGTTGCACCCGGATCATTCCAGTGGCCAAATGATGCCAGTCGTTTTCATCCAGGCCCAGCAGTGAGGTTATCCCGGGGTATACGGCCCAAATCTCGAAAAAACCCTCCGGGGCAAAGGCCGCCTGCCATATCCAATGCCCGGTACGACCGATGACGCGCTCCCCGTTGCGGGTTTCATGGGCGACATAATCGCCCAACAATCCCCGTCCAGTGGCCTCGAAATGGAATTTGGCCCGTTCGTGCAGAAAACGATGGTGATTGGCGGCGACGCAGTCGCCTTGAATCTGAAGGTGAGGATGCACCATGGAGCCCCCCGCTGAAGGCAGGTGGTTCTGGGTGATGGCCATGCAGGTCGCTCCTGGATCATGCCGCTTGACCCGCCTTAGGTAGTCGGCGCAGTTGATCAGACAATCCGCATAACTGCGTTGACTGGCCCGGCCAATCTCCACAAAATGGGTGTCGTCGAACAGGCTCACAGCGGAATAGGCGCCATAGGGGAAGAGGTTGGGAAATAGCAGCGCATCGCCGCGGGTCATGCGTCCTGCTGGGTGGATTTGGGGGATCAGGCGTGGTGTGCGCTTCAACACCTGGGGACGGCAAAAGGGGCATTGCTCCCGGTTTCGGGCATCCGGGGGGGGCGGCGGCAAAATGTCCGTACCAGCCTCCTTTTCGTTGATCCGGCTAAAGGCGATGCGGCTGGTTCGACCGGTAATGGGATTGGTGCGGATTTGAATGCGGTGCTCAGCGGGATCGCCGTTGGGTTCGCACAATTGCGCCCGAACCGTTTGCATGGAAAACCAGTCATCGGGAACAGGGGCGGGCGTCACCGCGTCCTCCTAATTATCGGCAAAGATATATCCACACTATCACATGGCGATGCGCACTTCAAACCAGTCTTTCAATGGTGGCGAGGGACGGCCGGGAAAATCGTGGCTATTGATTTTTATATCCAGCCATACTAAGCTTTGCCCTCTAGCCAAAAGCGACCTTGCACCAAGGAGGTAACCGTGGCCAAAGCCCCACTCAAGTACAAGTTGATCAACCCCTTGAAAATAAAAAGTGACCGGCCGGATCTGGATTTTCCGGCGGCCCAAAACATTGCCGATCAAAAGGCCAAGTCGCTGAGTCCGGACCCCATGCTGGTCTCATGGTACAATGCAACCACCGGCGAATCGTTTCCCAAACTTGACTGCGGGTCTCCGGGAAAGCCAGCCTGGCTCACCTATGCCGAATCCCGCAATTGCGACATGACCGTCGATATCAATGACGAGCAGTTTGTTTTTATTTATCTGACGCAACCTTAGATCCCACCGAATCTGCAGCCGACGGCAGGGCGATGCCGTGCCAAGCCGGTGACCGACCACCCGACAACAAGGAGTTTACCCTATGCCATTGACTGTCAGAGTTGCGCCATAAGGCCGGTTTCATCGCGCAGCATTACACCGATGCGCATAAGAAAGGAGCACCATGAGCGAACAAGCGTTTCAGGATGCCTATCCAGATGAACTTAGCCATTGCTACGGCTGCGGAAGACTCAATCCAGATGGACTGCAATTGAAAAGCTATTGGGATGGCGACGGCACCATCGCCCGTTTTCGCCCACGTCCCAGTCATATGGCCATACCCGGTTATGTATACGGGGGGTTGTTGGCCTCCTTAATCGACTGTCATGGTACCGGAACGGCTTCCGCCGCGGCCGGCCGAGCCCGACCGGAGGGAGCCCCGTTCCGGTTTGTCACCGCCTCTCTGCACGTGGACTATTTGCGACCGACACCCATCGATGCCGAACTGGAAATCCGTGGCAGGATCAAGGAGTTGAAAGAGAAAAAAGTGGTGGTATCGGCCACCGTTTCGGCCCATGGGCAATTGTGTGCCAGGGGCGAGGTGGTGGCTGTTCAAATGCCGGCCGCTATGCAGGGCGCATAGCGCTAAGGCAACTTTGACAAGCACACCTGCCGCGGCTATGCTGGGCGGATTTAAGTTGATTCAACGCTTGAATTAAAGCGTTCTAAAGCACTATTTACTATATGGATAGCTTTCACCAAGATTACGAGACGGTCAGCACACCGGTGACCATCAACGGCATATGATGCTGTTTCGTCTACAATGCAAAGCCGCCACCTGATCGAAAAAAAAGACCCACAACCATGGAAAGCTGATATCACATGGCCCGAGGCGACCAGTTGAGCCGGCAGTGGAAGATCATTCATACCCTGGTTGCATCTACCTACGGGAAAACCGCGGCCGACCTGGCCAGGGATTTAGGCTGCACCCGGCGGACTGTTTATCGGGATCTGGAGGCCTTGCAGGCTGGTGGTTTTCCCATTACCACACAGATGCGTGATAACCGCAGCTACTGGCAGTTGTTAAATGCCAGCCGGCAGCGGGTGCCCCTGGCTTTCAGCCTCCCTGAATTGATGGCCCTTTATTTCGGCAAAGACATGCTTAAAACCTACCGGGGGACGGTTTTCTTCGACGCTATTGAATCCCTGCTGGCCAAAATCAAAGCCACGCTGCCGCCTGCATACATCGACTATTTGGATCGGATTAAAGACCGGGTGGCTGCAGGGCCAGCCCCCAGGAAGGACTACACCCGCTTCGGCCCGACAATCGCCGAACTGAACCGGGCGATCGTAGAGGAGAAGAAAATTCGCCTGGCCTATTTTTCCATGGGTCGACAGGCCCAGAGTCGTCGGACGGTTCATCCTTACCGGTGGCGGCATGTAGACGACACCCTTTACCTGATCGGCTATTGCACGCTGCGCAAAGGGGTACGAACCTTTGCCGTGGACCGCATCGAATCCGTAGAAGTAACCGAAAAGGGATTTCGTATCCCCGACACATTTGATATGCAGGCTTTTTTGCAGGACAGCTTCGGTATCTTTCAGGGCCCCCCGGTAGCGGTGGCCATTCGTTTCGACAAATCAGTGGCCGGTTACATTCGTGAACGCCTCTGGCACCACAGCCAAGAGCTGGCGGATCAGGCTGACGGCTCCCTGATCTTTACCGCCACCGTGGCCGGTTTGGAGGAGATCAGTCACTGGATTCTGCGTTGGGGCGCGGGTGCCCAGGTGTTGGCTCCGGTCGAGCTGCGTCGGATCATCAGCCGCCATGCTGCGGCCATGGCCGATCACTACCGCGTCGCTGCCGATGATGAACCGCCCAGCTAACCTGGACAGGCTGCCCAGCCAGTGCAACCATTTCGGCCGACCTCCGGTTCAAGGAAGCCCGCGTCATGACCATTGGCTCCAAACTGCCGGATATCGGGACCACGATTATCACGGACATGTCCGCCCAAACGGTCGAAAACGGTGCCTTTACGCTCTCTGAACAAGGTGGCTTGGGCCGGGCGCAGATGCACATCGACCACAAAGTGGCCGCCGTCCCACCACCGGTCTTTGACCACGATAGAGTGAACAACGCCGTCTTGCACTTTTGCTTGGCCAAACGCGACGAAACCCTGGAACAGGCAGCGGAGATATTATGCAGGACCTGAAAATCGCCCTGATACAGGCCGCCTTGGTGTGGGAAGATCCTGTGGCCAACCTGACCCGGCTGCAGGCCCAGATCGACCACGTGGCACCCGGTACCCAGTTGATCGTGCTTCCGGAAATGTTTACCACGGGATTCAGCATGCGCCCAGAGAAACTGGCCCAGCCGATGGACGGGCCGGCGGTTGCCTGGTTGCAGGCGCAGTCACGGACTACAGGGGCGGATATCACCGGCAGTCTGATCATCGACGTGGACGGAAGGTACCATAACCGTCTGATCTGGGCCAAACCGGACGGTGCCCTCCTGCATTACGACAAAAAACACCTATTTCGCTATGTCGGAGAGGAAAAGGTGTATGCATCGGGCCAAGAACATCTGCTGGTCACCTGCCACGGCTGGAAGATCCGGCCCTTCATCTGTTACGATTTGCGTTTTCCCATCTGGACCCGCAACCTGAACCATGCCTATGATGCAGCCATTTTCGTCGCCAACTGGCCCGAAGGCCGCGCATCCCACTGGAAGGTCCTGCTCAAGGCCAGGGCCATCGAGAATCAGTGCTACGTGGCCGGCGTCAACCGCGTCGGCGTCGACGGCAATGGCCACCGCTACGCCGGTGACACCCGTATCATCGACCCAAAGGGTCGCCTGGTCACCGGTGGGGGCCAAGCAACATCCATCGTTGAGGCGCTTTTGTCCGCCGCAATGCTTAACGACTATCGCCAGGCCTTCCCCGCCTGGATGGATGCCGACGCCGACATGCTCAAATGAATCCAGCTAAGAATGGTTAGCGGAACAGGTACAGGCCCAATTTTCCATAGTGGTCGGTGGTTTTGAAGGTCAGGCCGACGGTGTTGGCCTGGATACGCCGGACAATGCCCTCCTCTCGGATTTGAGATCGGTCATCATCATCCAGCGTGAATTCGATAA
>JASFFF010000241.1:0-6161 GCA_050124445.1 Desulfosarcina sp. | reverse complement strand
CCAATTTGCTGACGGCGGCATCTTGCGCCTGACTTCCGCCCCCCGGTTTACCCTGGTGGTCCTGTTCGTCTTGTTCGCCCTGGGTTCAATGAAAGCGGCCTGGATGCCCTTTCACGCCTGGCTGCCCAGCGCCATGGTGGCGCCCACCCCGGTGAGTTCCCTGCTGCATGCCGTGGCCGTGGTCAAAGCAGGCGTGTTCGGCTTCGTGCGCATCGTCTGCCATGTATTCGGCGTCGACCTGATCGGTGCATTGGGCGTGGGTATTTGGCTGGGTCTGGTGGCCGCCATCACCATGATACTGGGTTCGTTTTTCGCCATCGGCGAAGACAATCTCAAACGCCGGTTGGCCTATTCCACCATCAGTCAATTGTCATACATCCTCTTCGGAGTGGCGCTGTTGAGTCCATTCGGGGTCAAAGGCGCCATGGTTCACATACCCTTCCATGGGTTTATGAAGATCACCCTGTTTTTATGTGCAGGCGCAATTATGGTTGTTACCGGCAAAAAACAAATCAGCCAAATGGCCGGCATCGGCAGACAGATGCCGGTCACGCTAATGGCCTTTACCGTCGGGGCGCTGGGCATGTGCGGTGCACCGCCGGCGGCTGGATTCATCAGCAAGTGGTTTTTGTGTTTGGGGACCATCGAGGCCGGGCTGTTGATTTTCCTGGCGGTCATTCTGATCAGCTCGCTGTTGGATGTGATTTACTTTTTCCCGATCGTAAAAACCGCTTTTTTCGATTCTCCCCAGGCAATTGCTGCCGACGGTGGGAGTAAGGGCAATCTGGAAATGCAGCGGCCGCTGGTGTTGCTGATGATCGTTCCGTTGGCCCTGACAGCACTTTTTTCACTGGTATTTTGCTTCTTCCCGGAGACCTTTTACCTGCTCAACCTGGCCGAGGTGGCCGTCAACGGTTTGTTTTGAACTGAATTTTGGTTCGAACCGTCAAAATCGTGCACGATTCAGGTTTGACGTCTTAAGGAGTCGACATGGGAACCATTGATCAGCGTGATGGCGAGTTTATATACCGACAAGACGATGGAGAAATCACCGCCCGCTTCGACAGCGTCGAAGAAAAAATGGTGCTCTCCCACGAAGGCAGCCGGCTGTACAAACGCGTGTTTAATCTGCTAGTATTGACCGGTGGAATCTATTTGATATTCATCTTTTTTCTCACCTGAGGAAATGTTTATGAAAACAAAAAGAGTACTCACCTACTTTGATTCCCGACACAATCGCGCGCGGGTCAGGCGGGTCTTCTACCTATTCTTGGTGGTCCTTTTGATAGTCGATATGTTTGTGCCTAAGCACGGCCATTTCCCCTGGGAAGCCGCCTATGCATTTTACGCAGCTTACGGCTTTATGGGATGTGTGGGCCTGATCTTCATTGCCAAGGGGTTGCGCTGGTTGGTGCAGCGAAAGGAAGACTACTATGATTAACCCCCTGCCGCCAGCCGTCATCCTGATTGCCGGCGCTTTCCTGGTCCCCTGCTTCAAGGGCAGGCTGCAGACGGCCTTTCTGCTGTCGGTGCCGGTTCTCACCTTTGTGAATCTGGTCGCCATGCCTGTGGGGACCTACTGGACGATTGGTTTCCTCGGTTATGACCTGATCTTCGGCCGGGTGGACAAATTGAGCCTGGCCTTCGGCTTTGTATTTGTTCTGATCACTTTTATCGGCGTGCTGTATTCCCTCAACGTAGCAGGCAACCGCCAGCACATGGCCGGACTGGTTTATGCCGGCGGCGCCCTGGGAGTGACCTTTGCCGGAGACCTTTTCTCATTGTACGTCTTCTGGGAAATCCTGGCCCTTGCATCGGTATTTCTCATTTTGGCCCGCAGACAGGCAGCTTCCTCGGATGCGGCCTTTCGCTATTTTATGTGGCATTTTTTCGGTGGTCTGTGCCTCTTGGCAGGCATCGTTCTCTACGTGATCCGACACGGCACGGCCGAGTTTGCCCACATTGGGCTCACCGACTGGGCATCCGGATTTATTTTCATCGGATTTTGCCTCAATGCGGCGGTTTTCCCGCTGCATGCCTGGCTGCCCGATGCCTATCCGCGGGCCACCGTGGGCGGTGCGGTGTTCATGAGTGCCCTGACCACCAAAAGCGCGGTCTATATTCTGGCACGGACCTTTGCAGGCACGGAGTCCCTTATATGGGCCGGTGCCTTGATGACCTGTTTCCCCATCTTTTATGCGGTCATTGTCAACGACATGCGGCGGGTGTTGGCCTACAGCCTGATCAATCAGGTGGGCTTTATGGTCTGCGGCATCGGCATCGGCACGCCCCTGGCAATCAACGGGGTGGTGGCTCACGCCTTTTGCCACATCATCTACAAGGCCCTGTTGTTTATGTCCACCGGCGCCGTGCTGCACATGACCGGCAGGATCCGGGCCACGGATCTGGGAGGGCTTTACAAAACCATGCCGTATACGGCGGTCTGCTGCATGATCGGGGCGGCTTCTATTTCGGCATTCCCCCTGTTTAGCGGTTTTGTCAGCAAGTCCATGACGGTGACCGCCGCTGCCGAGGAGCATATGACCATGGTTTGGCTGATGTTGATGTTCGCCTCGGCGGGTGTCTTCCATCATGCCGGCATCAAGGTGCCGTTTTTCATCTTCTTCGGTCACGATGCCGGTATTCGGACCCAAGAGCCGCCCCTCAATATGCGACTGGCCATGGGATTGGCGGCCTTCATCTGCATCTTCTTGGGCGTCTATCCCAAGCCGCTGTATGACATCCTGCCCTATCCGGTGGCGTACATCCCCTATACCGCTTTTCATGTGCTGGCCATGCTGGAGCTGTTGATGTTCGGTGCCCTGGCATTTACCGTATTGGTTCTTGCCGGGCACTATCCGCCGGAGATGCGCGCCGTAAACTTGGACACCGATTGGTTCGTCAGGCTCCCGGGAAGGCTATTCATCCGGTTCTGCGGTGGTCCCTTGAGACAATTGGGCCATTTGTGTGAGCACGGTGTGACCCGTCTGATGGCAGCCTGCAAGCGTTTTCCAGATCATGCGACCCGCCTGGAAAAAGGGGTTGATGCCATTTTTCATTCCGGGCTGACCGCGCTTCCGGATTTGTTTTATGCCTGGGCCAGACACTTGAAAACCGAAATGAAACAGCTGTCCTGGAACCTGGCCTACATACTGATGCCATTTTGTATCCTGTTGGCCGTCATGCTGCTTTGGCTAAGATAATGCCCTATCTGCTTCTTCAAATTGTTTTCGTGCCTCTGATCGCCTCCGTGGCAATGTTGCTGGTCCCGCCGGCCAAAGGCCCCCGGCCGGCCTGGTTGGCCATTGCTGCCGTGGCCTATACAACCCTGCTACTGGTGCTGGCCGGTTTGCGCGTCGGCATCGGCGAGGTGGTTGTCGAACAGTATGCCGTTGGGCCCCAATTCAGTTTCAATCTCGTCGCCGACGGCCTGTCTCTGCCCGTGGGATTGATCATCAATTTAATCTGCCTGGCATTGGCCTTTTACTCCATCCACTATGTCGAGCACCGCATCGAACTGATTTACGGAGAGATCGACGATGTGACCCACGGCATCTATTATCGGCGATTTTTCCTGCTCTATCTGTTTTTTCCAACCGGATTCATGGGAGTCTGTTTTGCGACGAACCTGCTTTCCGTCTATTTCTTTATGGAATTATTGACCATCATCCCCCTGTATTTCATTATGGCCCAGTTCGGATACTCGGACTACATCACCCGTTACAAGGTCGCCCTGATGTGTCTTTTTTGGGGGGTCGCCGGTGCGACCCTATTTTTGATCGGTATCGTCTGGAGCTATACCCAGATCGCCAGCTTCGAAATCCATCTGCTGCCCCGCTTGGCCGGCAACCCATTGACGCTCTGGATCGCTGTGGTCATTATGCTCGGGTTGGCCACCAAACTGGCCATTGTGCCGCTGCATGTATGGATGCCCTGGGTGCATGCCGAACACCCCACCTGTATCGCAGGGCTGCTGGCCATCTATGCCAACATCGCCGCCTATGTAGCCGTGCGCGTGCTGATCATCCCGCTACACAGCGAGATCCAGCCACTTTCGCTGCCCTTGATGGTCGCCGCACTGATCACCATGACCTACGGTGCCCTGCTGACACTGGCCCAGTCAGATGCCAAACGGTTTTGCGCCTGCTCGACCATCAGCCAGATTTCTTATTCGGTCTTCGGCGTTGCCGCCATGACGGCCTGGGGTGTTAAGGGAGGAATGGTCTATTTTTTAAGCCACATCCTGGGCAAGGCCATCTTGTTTTCAACTGCCGGGATCCTGGTTTACCGACTTGAGACACGTAATCTCAAGGAGATGGGCGGTCTGTGGCCGCGTATGCCGCTAACCGCCATCCTATGGCTTTTTGCGGCACTGATTCTCTCAGCGCTGCCGCCGACCGGCGGGTTTGTGGGCAAATGGATGCTGTTCACGGGAGCCTTTAAAGCATACCACACCCACCCGTGCGCATTGCTAGTGATCATTGCGGCCATTTTATCGACGCTGTTGACCCTGGTGTATACGTTTCTCACCGGCATGCGGATTTTTTTTGGCCCGCAGAAAACGGGGAATGTGGATCATGCCGTCTGCGATCCGCCGCCGAGCATGAGTTGGCCGCTGCTGGTGCTGGCCGGTATGGCCCTGGCAATGGGTCTCTATCAACAACCGATGCTCAACCTTTTGGCAATGGTTCTCGGAAATGGTTAGTGGCTGAATCTTGCATGAAAATCATGCACGAAATACAAAAAATAATTTAAATCATAGGTTTATGCAAGATTTTAAAGTATACTGGAATACCTGACAGGTATAATCAGGAGCAATCATCTCTTCTTCTTGATTTTCACCCTTCGGGCGTGTCGCAGACTTTCATCTGCGGCGTTAATAAGGGCTTGCAATGGTTCACTATGGCTGCACCCTTCCATGCCTTGCAGATGAAAGCCTCCGACACGTGCAAGATCCAGGCAGCAGCCATATTTTTGTTGACACGTTTTAAGCCTTGTCCATAAACTATTATCAACTGGCGAAGGCTGAGAGACCGTCCACCAGCTTGTAATATGGAACATAAAGCGCCTCTCTACTCGCTGATAGTCCTCATCGTCACCGCCTTCGCTTTTTTAGCCGATCGGCTGAGGAATTGTGTACCGACACAACCCGACATGGATGATACGCGTTCTCCGGATCTCATTTCCATTTGATGCAGAATATGGGCAACCAATGACCGGCATCGACAGATTTTAAAAGGGAGGGTTGAGCCATGCCAGTTAAATTCAACCAGTATTGGACCGTGGATTTCGACAAGATCAGAGAATACGAGAAATTCATCATTCGCAAATACATTCCCGGTATCAACAAATTGGGTATCCATATCGTCGCCGGCTGGACGGTGCTGATCGGCGGATACAGCGAGACCATTTTGGAAGGCATCAGCAACGACCTCGAGCTTCTCGAAAGAGCGCTGACAGATAAAAAATACCGCGATTTGAGCGATGAGCTGCAGGATTACATCAAGAAGTACAAGAACAAAGTTCTCGTTAAAACAGGAAAAAAGGACCACTATTCCAAAGAAATTAAGAAAAACACGGTCAAGTTTTCACAAACCTGGGATGTTATCAGCAGGCACAAAGATTTGTATGAACGCTATGTCACCGAAACCTATTACCCCTGCCTGGAGGGACTGGGAATCAAGGTTGCCCGGGAATGGGAGGTGCTGATTGGCGGTGGACCGAGGATCGTTTGCGAAGGACGGACCCAGGACATCGATTCGACCACATTGATCAGCAACCTTCAAAGCAGCAAATTCCAAAAGGCCAAGCAGGGATTAAAGCAGTTTGTTGAAAACTATGAGAGCCGCATCCTGACTTTCCATATTCAAAAAGTCCTGGGTTATAAATCGGCAAGCTACGAGTTGATCTCCGGTTAGCCTATCCGCATACCCACCACGACATTGCCTACTGGTTGGTTTCTTGGGCATCGTTGATGGTCGCCGTGCTTCTGGCTTGGCGGGCTACCGCTGGACCTGTTCTCTTGCCGCCTCCCGTTGCTCAATCCGATCAAAGGCGTTGCGATAAATGACATAGTATTTATTGACGTTGCTGACGTAGCGCACCGTCTCTTGGCCGACGATTTTCAACATGGCCATCTCTACATTGCGGAACCAGCGGTT
>JASFFF010000240.1:0-6184 GCA_050124445.1 Desulfosarcina sp. | reverse complement strand
GGCTTGCTGGGCCATCTGCTCCATGTACGGTTGCGCCGCCGGTGAAAGCAGGCATAAAAAATCCTTTGCCGTGCGGGTGTGTCTGCCCAGCGCCCGTTGAACATCGGCGTCGGTTGCCAGTTCCATCTGCTGAACCGGGTCCGCATGATCGTAGGCGGTGGTTGCGTGGAAAAAACCCATGGCCCGCTCGCTTACTCGTATAAAAAACCGGTCAACGGTGACGATGCCGCCGCACTTGTACCTACCGCACCCGGTCCGGCGCGCCAGGCCCGTCTACCGGCGGCAATCGCTGCGGCAAAGGCCCCGGCCATGGCCACCGGATCCACGGCGCTGGCAATGGCCGTGTTCACCAGGCAGGCATCGGCCCCCATTTCCATGGCCTCACAGGCCTGGGATGGCTTTCCAATGCCTGCATCCACCACCACAGGGACGTTGATTTCGTCGATGATGATTTGCAGCATCTCGCGGGTGGTCAGCCCCCGGTTGGTTCCGATGGGTGCGCCCAGAGGCATCACGGCGGCGGCACCCGCATCCTCCAGCTGGCGCGCCACAACGGGGTCGGCATTGATGTAGGGCAGCACCACGAAGCCTTCCGCTACCAGCACCTCCGTCGCCTTCACGGTTTGGTATCCGTCGGGCAGCAGGTTGCGGTTGTCCGGAATGGCCTCGATTTTGACCCAGTTGCCGCAGCCGGTGGCCCGGGCCAGCCGGGCGATGCGTATGGCTTCTTCTGCATCGCGTGCGCCGGAAGTGTTGGGCAGCAGCTGCATGGCCTTGGGGATGTGCTGCATGACATTGTCCGTCGTCGCTTTGAAATCGACCCGGCGAAGGGCCACGGTAATGATGCGCGATCCGGACGCGGCCACAATGTCCGGTATCATGTCGTCCGAGGGATACTTGCCGGTGCCGATGATCAGTCGCGAATCAAATTCCTGAGCGCCAATGATCAGGGGATCACTTGTCTTCGGTGCCTGCATTGGATCATCCTCCCCCAACAAATCTGAGAACCTCGAGGGTGTCATTCTCCTTCAATCGGACGTGGTCCCAATCGTCCGTGGCAATGACGGTCAGATTGTGCTCCACCACCACCGTAGTCGGATCAAGCGATTTTTCCCGAATCAGGTCTCCGATGGTGGTGTCATTTGCCACCGGCGTCCGTTTGCCATTGAGCTGGATCTGCATGGCTGTCTCCAATCTCTGCTTGGCTGCTGCCGCGCCATCATTATTGTAGGGACAATAAAAATGGCCTGTCCCATGGGACAAGCCTGACAAAAAAGAGCGCTGGGTTTTTCTTGTCATGCTTCCCTACGGCAGTATTATCTGCATCAGGTTCAAAGGGTCGGCGTCGCTTTGCCATCTCAGCCCCGTGATTGGGGCACCCCCAGCAATAGTGTTAAAAATGTATTTTAAAGTTTGAACGAATTAAAGTCAAGTAGTGGCCAGCCTTCTGATCACCTCGGCCCCCAGCTGCTGAAACCGGCTTTCGATGTCGCAATGCCCTCGATCAATTTGGTAAACATTGCCGATGGTGGTTCGCTCCGGACAGGCCAGTCCGGCCAACAGGATGCACGAAGCCGCACGGATGTTGTCCGGATGTGTGTCCGCACCCCTAAATTCGGTGGGACCATTGACGATTGCCAGCCCGTCCTCTTCATCCAAGTCGATGGATGCGCCCAGTTTCCTCAACTCCGCCACCTGACTGAAGCGCTTGTCGAAGATGCGTTCGCGGATGTAGCTTTGGCCGTCGGCAATGCATGACAGGGCCATGATGGCCGGTTGGAAATCAGTGGCAAATCCGGGGTAGGGGCAGGTGAGAATATTGACCGGCTTCAGATTGCTGCCGGGTGAGGAGACATCCATGACATGTCCGTTGATGCGGATTTCAACACCCATCTGCTTCATTTTTTCGGTCAGCATGCGCAGGTCTTGTGGGGCCACGCCGATAATGGACACCTTGCCACCGGCAATTCCTGCAGCCATCATGAACAAGCCGGCATCCAGGCGATCATTCATGGCGTAGTAGTCGGCGGGGTTCAGGGCCGTCACGCCTTCCACCGTCAGGGTACGGGTCCCCAACCCATGGATTTTGGCACCCATTTTTTTCAAAAAGTGGGCAAAGTCGGTTATTTCGGGATCGGATGCGGCGTTTTCGATCACCGAATCGCCGTCGGCGAAGCAGGCCGCCATCATCAGGTTTTCCGTGCCGGTGTGGCTGGGAAAATCGAGGTACATCGTGGCACTTTGAAAATCTTCACCCCGAATGACAAACGCGTCATCGTTGGTGATTTGCGCCCCCATTCGCGCGAATCCGCGATAGTGGTAATTCAGGTTGCGGGCACCCAACGGGCAGCCGCCCACGCTGGGCAGTCTGACCTCTCCCAGACGCACCAACAGCGGTGGGATAAACAGCACCGACGCCCGCAGGCGACAGGTGAGCGATTCGGGAAGGTCCGATCGGTTCAGATGGGTGGCATCCACACTGACCACCTTTTCATTGGGAAAATAGTCCACCTTCGCTCCCACGTGGCGCATGATTTCGAAGGCCACCAAGATGTCGTTGAGCGGCGGCACGTTGCGGATGACGCTGCAGCCCTTTTGCGGGAGTAGGGATGCGGCCAACATGGGCAGGATGGCATTTTTGGATCCCTGGACACAGACACTGCCGCTCAAGGCTTTGCCTCCTTCGATCTCGATACAATCCTGATCGGTCATTGCGGTTACCTCTCTAAGCATCCGTCTGCAACGGGCCATTGGCTACTGCGACGGTCAATCAATGGTTGCGTCGATTGCTTTGCCGGCCGCCGATGCGCTTGATGGCTGACGGTTGGTAAACCGCATCCGGCCGCAACGGGGTTTTGGCCGCGTTCGGTGCAGACGGCCGATCGCAGGCAGAACGCCCTTTTCCTACCTGGCATTAAATAGGCATAAATGCATGATAACGGCAACCGATTTTGTACCTACACTTGCCTTATGCGGAAGAACTGCCATCTCTTAACATGTACCGGTTTTCAACATGAAAAATGTTTGACCTGGAAATAACGTTAAATCCAAATTTTTCATAAAAGCGGACATTTTCATCCAAATCGGTTTCCAGGTAGGCCTTTGCCGAACAATTATCGACTTCTTTGCAAAACCGTTGCATTAGTGCGGTACCAACCCCTGTTCCCCTGTGAGATGGCAGAACGCCGATGGGACCCAGGTGCCAGTGTTGGTCGACCGGATCATGCGCTGCCCATTCCTGAAACCATACAGATTTTCTCCAATTGAGATCATTTTCATCTTCAACTATATCTGGCTTATCAACTACTTTTCCAATGCATGACTGCATCCTCATAACGCCGATAATTTTCTCATTTTCCTTTGCCAGAAAGACAATCCCGGGCGAGCTATGGAATAGCTCTAAAAACATTTTCTCGATTTCCAAACGTTCTTTTTCACCATTGCCCAAAAAGACACCAAGGTGGTGTGGATTGTTGAGCATGGCAATGCTGAGCACTTCTGCCGATTTTTGGATGTCATTTTGTTGCATAAAAGAGATTTGAAAGTTGCCCATATTCACCTCATGAATGACGTGGGAATTAAATCGTGTGCCTTTTCTTTGACGATTTACGTAAAAAATCCGATTTGATCGATCGGATGTATAGCATCCGGACCGCTCAACATCATTAGCAGCGTATCCGCCCACTCGAAGAGGCCTGTCATGGATTCGGCAGCACCAGCTTCCAGCGCTGGTCCGGCCTTGCCAAGGGTTTGCAGTAAAACACTACGGCTTCACCCTTGGCGCCTTGGCTCTGAATCGTTCCGGTTTTTGCAATGTTGGGGTTTATGTCGGTACATTTCGCCTGGCTCTCTTTTCTCACCTGCACAATCATCTTAACCAATTCAGCCCATTTCTGTTACATCTTCTTTCATCCAGAGCCGGCCGCCGGCGAACCATGGACCTTGTCCACTGCTTAATAAACGATCCATGCCTGCTGATCATCTTCTTAAACCGACATTTCATGCGTGGACGATCCAAGCGAGAGCGCTGAGCAGTCCTGACTTCAGTTAAAATTTGTGCATGCCGTTGCCGAATCATGCTTCTCAGGAAATAATCGTTCATTGTCTGCGTTTTCCCTCCCACTTGTTTGGCCGTATTTAGGCATGCCGCTGGGCGATTTTTTCGAACATCACCGTCAGTCCGGTTCCCAGTGTATAAATGGCATCCATGTTGAGTTGATCTTCTGCAGTGTCATCGAAAAACAGGTGTAGGTCTGATTCCAGGCCGTCTTCCGGCTTCCAGTAGGAGATCAATATCGGCACCCTGGGTAAGGGGTGAAGCACAACTGATATGTCCGAATCAAATTGCTGCTCCACATGATGTCCGGAAAAGAGATCCACGACAATCTCGAACAGATCTGTATGCGTGTCGGCCAGTTTTTTCAATGGCTTTTCACATCGCTGCCCGAACAACCGGTACCAGTCCTTCCCACCGGCGAGTTCACGCAAGGGGACCCAGTTGTTGGAAAGCTGAGTTCCTTTTCCTTCAAGAATGTAGGTAAGCACCGGCAATGCCACCCAGCCATGGACATGGATGTCGGTGAAAATATTTCCCATTGTGTCGATGCCAAAATCCTTGCCGAGGATTTTAAGCGTCAACTTTCCGTTTCCATAGCGTCCATCCAGCCGCCGGGCTGCCTGAGCCAAGTCCACGGTTCTTACCTTGTTTTTCAGTTCAGCAATCGCCTCATCCGCTTCCGCTTCGGGGGGTTTCGGGTTTTTCATCTGGCCATTGTAACGGGCGATGATTTCAGGGTCGAGGTCGGGACATGCGCCTATGCGCTTCGTTCCCTTGAACACCGCTGCCGCAAAAGCCAGACAGGTCGCTTCGTTGCACTTACGGCAATTTGATTTGTTGAGAAACCTGAAAATTTCCATGGCGTTGTTTATCTGGCTCATCTTCTTTTTCCTTTCATTAAATTTCATTGAAGTTCAACCAAGGGTGTGTTCAGCTTTCTTTCGATTCTTTATTCCAATTTTATTAAAATGTGCTCTGTATTTTATTGGACTGGCGCCAAGTTTTTTCATCACATGTTTTCTTATAATGTTTCTAAGTTTAGCCTTTACACCATTTCCAATATCGTGAGCCGATGGGTTTCTGATGATCGTATCAAGGCTGCGATAACCATTTTTTTTTGACCGTTTATCCACTAATCCCGACTTATCCAAAACGATGGCAACGGCTTCCAGTTCGGCATCGATCAGTCTTTCTTTTGTGTGCAGGCCCTTTTTAGAAAGGCCGCGATATGCATAGTATTCGTCTAACATGCCAGGATGATCCAGGTTAATACCCTGGCCCCAGCTGGCTTTTTCCGGTCTTTTGGTAAATGAATCTCTCTTACGATCAATGCCTTGAAGCGAGTTGATAGCACGTTCAACCTGAACACCGCGCTCAGCGGCTTTCTGGAGGTCTGCACCGCTTGCTTCGATTCCCGTGGCTGCAGACCAGGCCTCTGCGAGCTCCTCTGGAAGCAAACGGCCGTGAGTAAGGAGCGTCTGACCCAAATAAAAACAGATACCCAAACTATCGAGAATTAGTTTGTAGTTCTCGTGCCACCAGACGGCACGCCCCTTTTTTTCATGAGAATAGATATTCATCGTTTCGGAATCAGATCCGAACAGTTTTTCACACGTTTCTTTATTGGTTGATTGCATCAATAGATGTGGCATTGCTTTGAGGAAATCCCCCCCTCTTGTGGACACGCTGAAGGCCATGACGAATGGCGGGGCGGAATGCGCCGGCCAGTGCATGCCCTTCATGTGAAGCGCATAGGCGTCGGCCCCTTTGCCGATGATTGCGGCAGCCTTTTTCGTGCCTTCCGCCAGGATATTGCCGAATCCGTGGCGATAAGAAATCCGATCGATAACTGATTCATAGGCTTCTGCATTGCCCCAGCTCAGAGGCAACCCGTCGACCATTTTGCAGTTGATGATACCTTTTTTAAGTGCGTCGGTGGCCATACCGACCGTTCCGCAAAACTCATTGATGTCCAGGCCTGCTTTATTCAGCTTATTGACGAAATGAAGCACCGTCGGAACGTTTTTTAGGCCCAACGTCAGCCCGAGGGTCATGATGTATGCGACCTCGTATTTGGGGCCTTTCTCTCCCCTATAATTCCCATGCTTGATGCGCCATTGTTTGCCG